>DATHDM010000371.1:0-8005 GCA_035319065.1 Terriglobales bacterium | reverse complement strand
TCGTGCGCGTCCACGATGTGAAGGCTGCGGTCGAGGCCGCTGCAATGGCCGACGCGATTGTGGGAGCGGAGTAGCTCCCGGGCCAGAAGACAGGGTTCATTCAGGCCGTGCGTTGGCCGGCAAGCCGCCGCAAAGGGAGGCTGGCTCGCTCAAGCGCTCGCTTTTTCAAGCCGCGCCCGGAAGTAGCCCTTCCAGCTTTCTGGCAAGGCCGATACCCGCAGGGCACGCTCGACGGAAGTCACGTCGACAGCGCCATAGCGCTTGGCAATGTACAGCCGGGTGATTTCGGAAACCGACACCTGATTCGGATCTCGCGCAACGACTCTGATCTCATCACCAGCCCCAACCTCGCCCTCGCGCGCGACCGCAAAGTAGAAACCTGTGCGACCGCTTGCCAGGAATCGCTTGACCATGTCGTCGGCCTGAAATCTCACGCCCAGCTTGTAGCAAGGCAGTCGGGGCTGGGTTACGACTACTTCCGCGGCGCCCACGGCGAACCGGTCACCGAGGTGGACGGAGTCTTCCAGCAAACCCTGGGCGGTGAAATTTTCTCCGAACATGCCTAGCGGCAGTTCCCTGCCGGGCAGCTCTCTGTTCCAGTAGTCGTAGTGGGCGCTCGGATAGCAGTAGACCGCCTTGTACTCTCCTCCGTGGACAGTGAGATCCGCCTGCCGATCGCCGTCCAGGTTGAGCTGGCGCAGAGCTACACGGCCCGCGACCGGTTGCTTGAAGATTCCCGTGATCACGCTTCGTCCGTGCCAAATCACTTCACGGGGGAGGCCGACGTTGACCGAGATCAGCTTCATGTTGGAAGGCACCGCCAGATTTTTGATGCTCGCGTGCGCCGTTAAGCCGCAGATGAACGGAGTCAGCCGGCCCCGGTCGATTCATGTGGAAGGCTGGAATCAGAAGAGCTTGCGCGAATCCAGCAGGATGGTCACCGGTCCGTCGTTGATCAACTCCACCTCCATCATTTCCTGGAAGCGGCCGGTTGCGCAGCGGACGCCGGCAGCGCAGATCCTCCGCGCGAAGTATTCGTAGAGCTCGCGCGCCTTCTGGGGCGGAGCCGCGGCATCGAAGGATGGCCGCTTTCCGCGCCTTACGTCGCCCAAGAGGGTGAATTGCGATACAACGAGCACTGCGGCATCTGGAATGCTCGTGACTGGCAGGTTCATTTTGCCGCCGCCATCCTCGAAGATGCGCAGGCCAACGATTTTGTCGGCCAGGTAATCGGCGTCGGCCTCGGTATCATCCTCCGCTACACCCACCAGCACCAGCAGCCCGGCCGCGATTTCGCCGACGATCTGGCCGCCTACCCGCACGGACGATCGGGTTACGCGTTGCACGACGGCGCGCATCAAATCTGCCTTGTCATGATGAGCCGCCAAGCGCCGCGAGGGATGTGCAGCCCCTGGTCGCTCCAGATGTCTTCTGGCGGCTGGTTGCTCACCCCCACTAGGCCGCCACCAACGCGAAAGCTTCGCGGGCGGCGGATATCGTCTGGCGGATATCGTCGTCGGTGTGGGCGGCGCTCAGGAAGGCGGCTTCAAACTGCGAGGGCGGCAGGTAGATGCCGGCATCCAACATGGCGCGATGGAACTTGCCGAAAGCCTGAGTGTCGCTCTTCGCGGCGGATTCCCAATCGCTGACCGCGGCCGGCGCAAAGAACCAGGTGAACATCGAGCCCACACGATTGGAAGTCATGGGAATGGCGGCGGTATGCGCCGCCTCCTGCACCATGCTCACCAGGGTCGCGCCCAGCCGCTCCAGGCGTCCGTAGATTTCGCGGTGCTCGCCGAGGTGGCGTAGCATGGCCAGGCCTGCCGCCATAGCCAGCGGATTTCCCGACAGCGTTCCCGCCTGATAGACGGGGCCGAGCGGCGCGATCAGGTCCATGATCTCCGCCGGACCGGCATAGGCTCCCACCGGCAGTCCCCCGCCGATCACCTTACCCAGGGTCAGCAGATCGGGCCGGGTTCCGTAGAGCTCGGTGGCCCCGCCATAGGCGACGCGGAAGCCGGTCATAACCTCGTCGAAGATGAGCAAGGCATTTTCGCGTGAAGTGAGATAGCGCAGCCCGTCCAGATACCCTTTGGCGGGGGGCACGCAACCCATGTTGCCGACTACCGGCTCGACGATCACGCAGGCAACCTGATCCCGGTAGCGGCGGAAGGCCTCCTCAACCGCGTTTAAGTTGTTGTAGGGCAGCGCAAGAGTGAATTGCACGAACTCTTCGGGCACGCCGGCGGAGCCGGGAATACCCAGCGTGGCCACGCCCGACCCTGCCTTCACCAGCAGCGCATCGCTATGGCCGTGATAGCAACCCTCGAACTTGATGATGTACCTGCGATGAGTAAAGCCGCGCGCGAGGCGGATCGCGGACATCGTGGCCTCGGTCCCGGAGTTCACGAAGCGGACCTTCTCCATGGCGGGATATGCCTCAAGCACCGCCTCGGCGAGATCGATCTCAGCGGGCGTGGAGGCCCCGAAGCTGGTGCCGCGACGCGCTGCTTCTTCGACTGCCTTCACCACCGGGGGAAAGGCGTGTCCCAGCATGAGCGGTCCCCAGGAGAGGACATAGTCGATGTAGCTGTTGCCGTCGGCGTCGAAGACCCGCGAGTCCTCTCCGCGCACCAGGAAGGGAGGATCACCGCCCACGGCGCGGAATGCGCGCACCGGGGAGTCCACACCACCGGGAATGACCTGCTCGGCGCGCTTCTGAAGCTGGCGGGACTGATCCGTGGTTCGATTCATCGAAAGACTGAGGCCCGAGCCGCTGCGGCTGCGAAGGTAGTGTACCAATGGCTGCAAACCGCGGATGGTGAGGGCAGTCACAAGAAAATGCCGTGGCAGGTATCGAGGCGGTTTATGGAAGTGAAACAATGCTGTGGGAAAAGAGGAGGTTTGTCCGGGAAAGCCTGAGGCGGGGAGGGTGACGGCGGCGGGGAGGCGGGGGCGGGGGGGGGGCGCATCCTGATTGAAAATGAAAATGAAATTCAAATTCAATTCAATCGGCAACGCGCGCCCGGGCTGCAGCCCCCTCGGGCTCCTGCTTGTCTGTCTTCTGCCTGTGGCCTGGGCAGGCCCGGCAAAAGCCCAGGCCAGCGCGCGGCCTCAAGACCCGCCGGCGACTCAAGCTGAGTCCCAAGCCGGTCAGAACCCGGCCCCCGAGGCCAGCGAGGCGGCCAACAACGCGGGCGACCAGGCCAAGCCCGCCGATCCGGAAGCCAGCACCATGTTTTCCCACGAAGGCAAGAGCCGCTTCTGGCTCTCCGGTCAGATCAACTTCATCTTTCAGACTCATCCCCCGTTCGACGCCAAGTACAGCGGCCCCAACAGCCTGCACAATACCAACGAAAAGGCCACGTCGCGGGTGATGACCTTCTACGGCGGCCTTCGCCTCAGCCGCGCCACCGAGATTCTGTTCGATGTGGAGGCAACAGGGGGCCGGGGTATCAGCGACGCGTTGGGCATGGCCGGGTTTACCAATCTCGACGTGGTGCGCAACCCCAGCCTGGGGCAGGCCCCGTACTTCGCCCGAGGGATCTTCCATCACGTATTCGCCCTGAGCCGGGAGAAGGTGGAAGTGGAGCGCAACCCGCTCTCGGGTTTCCCGGAGTTGCCCCTGCGGCGGCTGGAAGTGCGGGTGGGCAAGTTCTCCACCGCCGACTTTTTCGATCTAAATTCCGTGGGCACCGACAGCCACTTCCAGTTCATGAATTGGACCGTGGACAACAACGGCGCCTACGATTACGCCGCTGACACCCGCGGCTACACCTTCGGGCTCGTGGCCGAGTACCAGGACCGCAAGTGGGGCCTGCGCTTCGGCGAATTGCTGATGCCGACCGTCGCCAACGGCATCGACCTGGAGTGGAACCTACGCCGCGCCCACTCAGAGAATTTCGAGTTCGAGCTGCGCCGCGAGTTCCTGCCCAAGCGCGACGGCATCATCCGCATTCTGGGCTACACCAACACCGCCAACATGGGCATCTATCGGGTGCAGATCCAGCGCTTCCTAGACGGCATCGATCCCACACCCGACATTACCGCGCACCCGCGCCAGAGCACGCGGAAGTACGGCTTCGGCTTCAATTTCGAGCAGACGCTGAATTCCTGGATCAGGGCCTTCGGGCGCTTCGGCTGGAATAACGGAAAGACGGAATCCTACGCCTATACGGAGGCGGATCAGACGGTGCTGTTCGGGGTCGGTTTCGCCGGGGCGCGCTGGAAGCGGCGGCTGGATCGGGCGGGGATTGCCTTTGTCTCCAATGGCATATGCCGCGATCACAGCCGTTACCTGGCGCTGGGCGGGCTGGGGTTCATCCTGGGTGATGGCGCCCTCACCTACGGGCGGGAACAGATCCTAGAGAGCTACTACACCGCGCACATCTGGCGCGGCATCTACGTTGGGCCCGAGGTGCAGTACGCCACCAATCCCGGCTACAACCGCGACCGCGGTCCGGTGGTAGTCCCGGGTTTCCGCCTGCACCTGGAATTCTGACCGAGGGGGTAACCTCACGTCCCTCTGGTTACTTTGGTGATGTTGTCGCTATTGCCCTTTCAGCCGGATGATGCCGCTGTACCACAGGACGAGCCATGACCAACCCCATCAACGCCCTGGCCGGCGCGGTAGATGCGATCAGCGGTACCTCGCGCTGGTATCACTACATGAGCGTGGCCTGGAGGTTGACCAATGCCACCCTCTGGGTGCTGATTGGGATCTCGACCGTCTCCTTCGCGCTCGCCAACCTGGGAATGTCCACCATCAGCGAGACGGTGGCACCGATCCGGGCTTGGGCACAGCGAAACCCGCCGGAACTTTAGACAGCCAGAACTGTTCTTGCTTTCACCGGGGTGAGCAGGCAGCGCCTCATCGCGCAAGGTTTGTGATCAGCGCTTTTAAGCAATCACTGAGCGGCAATCCAGCTAAATCCCAACGGCATAGCCGTCGTCGGAATCATCTCCTGGTCCCCCGCTGGCGTAGCGATAAGGATCCTGGGAGCGGCGACAGCGTGCCTGTCGCAGGCGGAAGCCGGCGAACAGACCTGCGGCGATCACGCCGGCAGCGATGGCCGCGCCAGCAATTGCCCGCTCCGGATGCATGGCGATCGGCCCCATTACGCGGCTGGCGGTCTCGGCGAGCCGGCCGGGCCGGCCCATCTCGCTGCGGAAATTCTCGATTGCCCGCTCCCCGCCGCGCTCGAGCGCGCGATGCGTGTGCACGACCGCGCTCGCGACCGGCAGGCTGGTATCTTCCCCGCCCTCGACGACAGCCCGCTCCGCGCCGTCTTCCACGAGCGCTTCCAGCGCATCGGCAATCACGTCCGCCTGCGTCCACAGGCAGCGGAAGGCAATGTGGCCCGACTTGTCGATCACGTAGGTGGGATTGGGAGCCTTTCCGTAGGCACGATGAATCCGGCCCTCGAGCGAATCCACCAGGATGGGGATATCGACATATTCTTCCTCGCGGAACAATTCGGCTGCGCGCACTTTCTCGCGAAAGGAGCGGTGGCCGGGAAGCTTCTCCCCCGGGTGGGCTTCGCGCACGTAAACGAACACGAAGGCAACCTCATCGCTATCCTTGTATTCCTCGTAGAGTTCGTTCAGCGGACCAATCGAGGCGGCTGTCGCCGGACAGGTTGCGGATCCGAAGCTCAGGACAAGATTTTGCTCTCCCCGGAAATCGTCGAGCGCGACCTTCTCACCTTCCAGGTTGTAGCCTTCAAAATCGGGGGCGGCGTCCCCGGGCTCCGGTCCGCCCGAGAACCTCGTCAGGCCTGCTTTAGAGATGAATTCGCTCTTGAAACTCTCGTAGTTATAACGTCCGAAACCCAACATCGGAACCTCCCTGCAACCGCGACCCGGAGACCCGGGGCAAACAAAGCTATTGTAGTCCTCCTGTGAGAGGCATTCTGCTGGGGCCGCCCCGACTTGTTGCACCCAAATCAACCATTTAGAATCCAAGAATAGAGGTGGGGCAAAATCCAGCCTTCCCAAGCGAGTGGAGGAACTCAATGGCCTTGAAAATAGGAGATCGGGCCCCCGACTTTACTCTTCCCGCAGTCATAGGAAATCAGAAGATCAACGTCACCTTAAGCGACTACCGAGGCAAGAAGAACGTAGTTATCGCTTTTTATCCCGCGGCCTGGACGCCGGTCTGTGGCGCGCAAATGCCCTCTTACCAGGCAGATCAGGACAAATTCGCCCACTACGACGCACAGGTCCTGGGCATCAGCGCCGACACCATTCCCAGCCACATCGCGTGGCAAAAGAAAGAGATTGGCATGATGGACTACCCGCTGCTGAGCGACTTCTATCCGCACGGCGAGGTGGCGAAGAAATTTGAGGTTTTTCGCGAGGGCGATCCCATTCCGGGAATCAACGAGCGAGCGGTTTTCGTCATCGACAAGCAGGGGAGGATCGCCTTCGCCAAGGTCTATCGCCTGGATCAGCAGCCAGATAACGACGAGGTTTTCGAGGCACTGGAGAAGCTGAACCACGCAGCTGCGTGAAGCAGCGGGGCATTTCGGGGAATCGCAGGGGGCGGGGGTAAGCCGCGCCCGTCTTACTTCGCTTCTTTCTGCATCTCGTCAATCAGACTGAAGAGCTGCTGGCGGTCCACCACCTCGACGAAGGGTGGGCCGGTGCGGCTGTTGCTCACCACGTAGATCGTGGGGGTGTGCTGAATGCCCAGCGCCGTGCCCTTGTCTTTATCGGCGCGCACCGCGTCTGCCAGCTTGCCCTGGGGGTCGACGACGAAGGGCAGACTCAGCTTGTGTTCCTGGCCGAACTTCTCCGCAAAGCTTCGCAGGTTGTCTTTGTTGATCTGGGCCTGGTTGCCGTAAATGTAGAGCCGGAAGGCGCGCTCGAGGTCATTGAGTTTGCTGCTCTTGCTGCGGAAGTAATGAGCATAGACGGAGGCATCGAAGGCCCACTGATGCTGCGGCAGGGGAAAGTCATACACCACCAGCGGAATTTTGTAGGTCTTCACCGCTTGCTCCAGCAGGGGCGCGGCCCGTCCTCAATCCGGACACTCCAGGTCTGCGAACTCGACCATGGCGACCCTGGCGCCCACCGGAGGACGCAGCAGGGTTGCGGCGGCAGCCGCATTGGGGTGCCCCTGCGCGCGCAACGGGCTCACCGAGTTCGCACCGAATAGAAAAAGCAGAACAAGGCAGAGGCGTACAGTTCTCATCGGTCTGGATGCGCTCTCAACAGGACGCTGCCATCAACGTCCTACAGGATTTATTTTCCTCATGGTACTGGAAAGCGCTGGGGAGGGCGAGTCTCGAGGGCGGCGGTGGCGGCCGCGGGCCGTTGAGCCAAGATTTTGCCTGTGCTAGCATCAGGGGTTTTGCAGGCGCCCCGCGGTACGCTCTTAAAATCTTGCCTCCGGGATTCTCATCCCGTGGGGTCCTCGGGGGCCCGAACGCCGTTCCGAGGTGAATCAACTCATGAAAGTCTATGAAGGCCCCAACGTGCGCAACGTTTCCCTGGTGGGACACGGAGACGCGGGCAAGACCTCCCTGGTTGCAGCCATGCTCTATACCGCCGGCGCCACGCCGCAGATGGGCCGGGTGGACGCCGGCACCGCCCCCACCGATTTCGACGAGGAAGAGCAGACACGCGCCATGTCCATCAGCAATTCGCTCGGCTTTGCCGAGTGGGGCAAGGCCAAGATCAACTTCGTGGACACTCCCGGCTTCAACATGTTCGTCCACGAAGCCAAGCTGGCGATGCCGGCGGTGGAGAGCGTGCTGGTGGTGGTGGATGGCGTCTCCGGCGTCGAGGTGTCCACGGAAAAGGCCTGGGGCTACGCCGAGGAATACGAGATGCCGCGGGTCATCGTGGGAGGCCGCATGGATCGCGAGCGCGCGGACGCCGAGCGTATGCTGCAGTCGGTGAGCGAGGCCTTTGGGCGGGCGGTGGTTCCAGTGCAGCTTCCCATCGGCAAGGAGAAGAATTTTTCCGGCGTCGTGGACCTGGTGAAGATGAAGGCCTATGC
>DATHDM010000370.1:0-5982 GCA_035319065.1 Terriglobales bacterium | reverse complement strand
AAGCTCCGCCACAAGCGCGTGCCGTCTCTGTAAAGCGCATCGAAGGGTGGCTCGGGCAGCCCAGTGTATGAGCCATTCGTGAAAGACCGGAGTTTGAGTTTGGGCAACAGTGCAGGCATCGACTATGCACGCGTCTGCCAGCTTCTTATCGCCGATCAGGAAGAACGCCAGCCAGTGCAACGTGTTGTGATAATCGCCGAAAAATTTGCGGATATCGTCTGCTGTCGCATAGCGATGCCTTCTCAGCATTTGGTCTAACATGGCCGCAAGTTTCATTGCTTTTGTCCTCAAGCACCCGACTATGGGAAGGGCAATACTGGTGCCAAAGAACGAGTTGGGCTAAGTTGCTGATTTCGTTGATAATGCAGGCTTTGCCCCCCCTGTGCACGGTCCGAAGTGCCCGAATACGGGCACTGCCGCAAGAGAGGCGCAAAATGCAGGTTGCTCCGCGCGCGATGAGATTGCTAACGCAATCCCTCACTTGGTCGGGATTCTAATGGGCCGGAAAGGGTGTGTCGGCCGAAGCGCCGCGTTAATAACGCGGTACTTCCGCGTCAATAAGGCACTACTTCAGGGTCGCGGGCCAGTTAAGAACTACAGAGTAGGTTTCGAGAAAACCCTTCGGTGGTTCCAGCACTAGAAACTTAAGTCCATCCCTGGTGACTGCATACTGATTGATGGTGGGATCGGGTACTAGTCCCGTGTCGAACAGCTTTCTCGGGATCCCGACTCTAGGAGGCGTGCCGCGCTCCACGGTCGCTGACATCATTCCTCCCTTAAGGTCGATAAAAAAGAGTTCCCAGCCATCACCACGCCAACGCGGCTGGGCGCCGCCCGCCACCGAAACCTGTTTGATGTCATGAAACGACGGAAACGACGCCACAAAAACTTCCCATGTTCCCATGCGATTCTCCCCGTAAGCGATCACCTTCCCGTCAGGAGACAAGTGAAATTCATCTTTTATGAAGCTCGATGAATACACTGGTTTGGGTTTGCTATCACCGCTCAGAGGAATTATCGAGAGTGTCCTGGTGTCGTGCGTCAGCAGAAACTGCCCATCCGGAGACCAGTCTTCCACCCAGTGCCTTTCATTGTCGCCATAGATCGGCTGGGGCTGCCCCGTTCCAATTGCAAGCTTCTGTACAAGGAACGGCGGATCAGATCCACCGTTAGGAAGAAGATTGAAGGCAACAGACCGCGAATCGGGCGACCAGACCGGATCCGACTGCGTATGCGGATCGGTGGTTAGAGGCGTCGTGGTATTACTCGATATGTCTATGAGCCACAGACTGCCGGTAGCATGCTGGCGGAAAGAGTTCAATGCCAGACGCTTTCCATCCGGTGAAAGCGTAAACTGCTGATAATCGACTACCGGTTGGAGGCTGCCAATCTCTTTACCGTCTCGCCCGTACCACTTGAGTTGGTCGAAAGACGAGCCTTCTGCTGTGCCGTAAATGAGCACTCCGTTTTGAGAGGCAGTGAATTCGGAGGTGCCCAGATAAGCGGGTGAGGCTGCGACGTTGCGGGCCAGCAACATGGGTTCGCCAATCTTTCGCAAAGCATTCCAGTCCATGCGTTGCGCAAAGAGTGCCTGGTCGCGCGCGAACAGCAAATAGTCCGGCACCGCTACGGCACGACTTTCGCTTGCCAGCAGCAATGTCGGAGCTCCCCCATCCAGCGACTGAACATAAATTTTCGCTTCCGGATCACCACTAGTCAGGCTGGTGCGAGCCAGGTAGATGAAATGCTTGCCATCAGGCAGGAACTCAACCCACATTTGGCTGACCTGTCCAGAACGCAGGGAGGTTACAGGCGTGGCGTCTCCGCCTAGGGTCACGCGGAAGATCGGACTGTTTACCGCTCTGGCAAAGAGGATCGTCCCGTCAGGCCCCCAGGTGCCTTGCGCAATTCCCGGAACCTCACAGATCACCTCAGGCGCGCCACCTGACGCGCGAACCTTCTTCAGCTTGCCCCCCGCCCAGAAACCGACGAATTGCGAGTCCGGCGACCAGAAAGGTAGAAGCGCATCCTCGGTCTGATCAATCCGTCGGGCTCCGGTCGAATTCAGGGCCCTGATCCATAAGTAGCTACGGCCAGTGGCATCTGTGGCTGCAAAGGCCAACATCTGGCCATCCGGTGAAAGCGCCATGTGTTCGAAAGGATGCCAGTTCCGGTGTAACGTCACACCCTCGGGCAGACCGAGCGACAGCCGTACCGCATTGCTCGACTGTGGTATCGGGCGACGCTGGAACCAAACTTTAAGAACCAGGGAGGCAACAGCCACTACGGCAACAATCAGGAGCGCTGGGATTCGCCGCGATCGCGGAGCACGCGTCTCGGGAAGCGCAGGTGTTTCAGCTTTCTCTTCAGCTCTTGCCGGTGAGGACCAATGGAACTCAGGCACGTACGACCCGGGCGGAAGCTCGATACGGACAACCGGGGTTAGCGGGGTCTCTCTGTAGTATTGCGCAAGTCTCTTTCGAACCTCTGTCGCTTGCACGCTGACCACAGCATCATTCGAGGTGTCATAATCGGCCGGGCGCCCAAACATCTCTACGCCGATCGTGCGCTCACGCAGGGCATCCAGCTCACCGGTCAAGGCGTGTTCCACGACCAGGCGGAGGAAGTCCTGACAACGCTTGCTTCCGGCGAACGCATCGCTCGAAATCACCAATTGGAGAGCGCTGCGAACCGAATAAGCCTGTTCAGCGCTGAGCTTATCGAACTGATGCCCTGTTGACATCTCCGCCTCTAGTCCCGCTTACCGCGCCTTAACGAGTACTGGCCGAAGTGCCATAACCCCCAGATATAATAATTGTAGCTAATTCCTTGCAATGACCTGGAGAAGTTGAGCGGCAGAGTGGGATGAGTTTCAGATAAGTCCACCGTGTTCCACGGCAGTATTTCTGAACGCAAATGCAGCACCAAGGCAGAACGAGCATCGCCATGGGGCCGCGGTTATTGACGGCTGGATTGATCGTTGGCCTTGTCCTTATCGCCGAACCAGGGTGCCATACCGCGGATCGTAGTGCTCCCGGGATCATCCTCACACTCATTGATCAGGGCTGGCCGCGTTCCGCGCCACGGCTCGACCCAGAGCTGGAAGAATTCACGAGACAAACCGGTATTCGAGTCCAGATCATGCCTGCTCCGGAAGGGGCAGTGGAACAACTGGCAACCTGGCGCGAGCTGCTCGACAGCCGGGCCGAAGCGCCCGATGTTTACGCCATTGACATAATCTGGCCGAGGCTTCTGGCGGACAGTTTCATTGACCTTAAACCTTACGTGCCGGCGGAAGACATTGCTGTGCATTTTCCGGAGCTGATTGCCAACTATACCGTCGAGGGCAAACTCGTAGCTCTCCCGCACAACATGAACGAAGGCTTATTGTTTTACCGAGTTGATCTGCTGGCAAAGTACGGATATGGCGCACCGCCCAAAACATGGGAAGAGCTCGAAGTCATGGCCAAACGAATTCAGGCCAGCGAGCGCGCCAAGGGCAATAAGGACTTCTGGGGCTTTGTTTGGGAAGGTGCGCCATCTGAAGCTCTGACCTGTAATGCGTTGGAATGGCAAGTGTCCGAGGGCGGTGGAACCATTCTCGACGAGCACGGCAAGGTGACCATAAACAACCCCAATACGATCCGCGCGTGGAGCATGGCAGCGCGTTGGGTGGGATCCATTTCGCCCCCAGCAGTCACAGCCTATAGAGAGTGGGATGCCTTCAATATGTGGCAAGCGGGAAGAGCGGCGTTCATGCGCAACTGGACTAATGCCTATGTGGCAGCCCGAGCCGAAAATTCCCCAACCAGAGACCATTTTGACGTAGCACCCCTGCCGCGGGGCAGCGCCGGATCCGCAGCAACTTTGGGTGGAAACGGCTATGGTGTCTCCCGCTATTCGCGTCATCCGCGTGAGGCCGCAATGCTGGTCCGTTTTCTCGCCAGCCCCGAGGAGCAAGCCAGGCGATGCCGTCAGACCTCTGAGCCACCTACGGTTCCAGCGTTGTACAGGAACGCTGACGTGTTAGGTACAAATCCTTACGTTTCCCGTGTTCTGCAAGCGCACGAATCGCCAGCATTGCGGCCATCTGTGCCAGCGGGCAAAATGTATCCGCAGGTATCGCGCGCGTATTGCACCGCGGTGCATGCGGTGCTGAGTCATAGGCAGAGCGCGGCACAGGCAGTGAGCGACTTGCAAGAGCAACTGGTGACAATGCTCAAAGCCCCGGCAAGCGCCGGCGCCAATACGCGTCGTTCTGAGGCTGCTGTCGTCTCAAGCCGATGACTTCAGCCGCAGCGCCTAGAGTTCGAAGACCGGAATATGCCAACGGCTCCCAACATACCAGGAGATGTGAAGAGGACTCCGTACTCCATCGGGAGCCTGTTTCCTAAGAGCGGATTGAGCATCGGCAGGCGTCTGACCCTGTGCTTTCTGCTGATCCTGCTGTCCATGATCGTGGCTGATGCCGTGGAGTTCTGGACCTTCCGGCAAGTGGTCGCTCCCACCCGCCGTCTCAGCGATGCGGAGCGCGCAGCGCTAACCCTCGTCCGGATACGCCTTGATGTGGACACGTTCAGAAAGACTGTCGCTGCCCTGGAGAGCAGTCACGACACGAAACAATTCTCAACTGAAGCCGCAGAGTTGCGCCAGAGTTTCCTCCGTGATCTGGAAGATGCAGAGCAGGCACTGAGCAGGGCCCCCGAATTTGCACGAGAAGATCCGACGATCCCCGCAGCACTGAAGGTGCTCAAGACAACCCTTCCCTCTCAACTCGAGACAGCGGTTCAGCTCGCGGAAGCGGAAGACTGGACTGCGGTTCGGGTCCGGCTTGGAACACAAATTCAGGAACTCATTGACCTTAGCTCCGCGCTGGTAGCAAACGTCGACCGGCAGGTGCAGCAGCAAGGGGCCAACGCGATTCAAGATGCCGAGACGGCCCAGCAACGCCTTTTTACAGTGGTTCTGATTGCCGGGCTGCTGACCTTACTGGTGGCTGTCGCCCTCGGCTGGTACGTCACTCAGAGCATTACGGTTCCGCTCGCCGAACTGGAGTCGGGTGCCCAGGCACTGGCACGTGGCAATTTTCAGCACCAGGTCAACGTCACTGGCAATGATGAATTGGCCGTCGTAGCCAAGACATTCAATCATGCGGCCCGCCAACTTCAGGAACTCTACGAAGAACTGCGAGAGCAAGCGAGCCTCCTGAGTCTGACTCATGACTCGGTTTATGTGTGCGACATGAACGGGGTTGTCCGTTATTGGAATCGCGGTGCAGAAGTGTTTTATGGATGGCCCGCGCAGCAAGCGGTTGGCGAGGTTGGCCACGAGCTTCTGAAGACGGTCTTCCCGCTGCCCCTTGAGCAGATTAAGACTGAATTGCTCCACAGCAGCCGCTGGGAAGGCGAGCTTTCTAAAACCAAGAAGGACGGAACCCAGGTGGTCGTGGCAAGCCGTTGGTCGCTGAAACGAGATGACCGCGGTGCACCGGCTGCAATCCTGGTGACCAGCAACGACATCACCGACCGCTTGCGGGCCGAAGAAGTTGTCCGGCAGAGCGAGAAGCAACTGCGCGAGGTCATCGAGACTATTCCTGCGATCGCCTGGACTAATAGCCCGGATGGATCGATTGAATTCGTCAATAAACGCTGGCAGGAATATACCGGGATGTCGTCGGAAGACTCCTTAGGCTCTGGATGGGAGGTGGCGCTTCACCCCAAGGACGTCAATGGTTATGTCGAGAAGAGGCGCGCCTCACTGACCACCGGGGATCCATTCGAGGAGGAGGTTCGCATCCGGTGTGCCGGAAGTGGGGAATATCGTTGGTTCATATCTCGTGCCGTGCCGTTGCTGGATGAGCGGGGAAAGATCGTTAGATGGTATGGAACCGCAATCGATATCCACGATCGCAAGCTGGCGGAAGAGAGACTGCACGTTGAGAATGTGGTGCTGCGTGAGGAGATTGATAAGGCATCGATGTTC
>DATHDM010000369.1:0-2237 GCA_035319065.1 Terriglobales bacterium | reverse complement strand
GAAATGTGACACAGATCACAAGGCTAAGTTCCTGAAAGCCCGGCCTATTGCCCCCCGCCGGCGTGGCAGTCGCTGCAATTCACCTGGGTCATGTCGCCCAGGTCGATGGGGTGCTGGAAGCTCACCTTCTGCACCGCGGCCATGCTGACCCCGCCCTCCTCCTGGCTGAGCACGGTATGGCAGATCTGGCAGTCCTTGGCAATGACCCGGCCGTCGGCGCTCACGTGCTGCCCGTCGTGACAGCGGAAGCAGCCGTTAAAATAGTAGTGCCCGATGTTGTTGGGGTGCGTCTGCCAGTTCAGTTTCATTTCCGGGAAAGTCGTGTTGCGATAGATTCTCTTTAGTTCCTCGATCGCGTTGCGGATCTCGAGTTCCTTGCTCTTCGCCAGCGCCGGGTACTTGCTCTCGTAGAATCCCTCGATTACTTTGGGAATTCCCTGCATGGCCGCCTCCGTGGTCTCGTAGTTCGCGGTGAGCGCCGCCACGGCCTGTTGCTTCAGGAACGGCAGCGAGGCATCGAGCCGCCTCGCCAGCAGTGAACTGTCGACCGCCTGATCCGGGGGGACGTAGATATGCGTCGGCCGGTTGTGGCAATCCACGCAGTCCATCAGCCGCTTCGGGGCCGCCTCGATCTGTTGTTTGCTAAGGGTTACATCTTTCGCGAAGTACTCGGTGACCCGCCCCTGCATGTCCTTCATGTGGATGTAGGGGATCACTTGGCGCTTTTCATCGGTGGCGATGTAGGTGATCTCGTTGGCGATGTTCATGTGCCAATGGATTCCGTTGGGCGCGCCCGTTGCCGGGTCGCCGCCGCCCACGTTGATCAGCATGCGTATCTGCCGGGGCGTATTCGTCTCATCGCTGGCGAAATGCGTGAATACCTTCAGCTGGGCGCCGTAGAATTTCTTCGGCCAGTGACACTGCTCGCAGGTCTGCGCTGCAGGGCGCAGGTTGTGCACCGGGGTTGGGATCGGCCGCGGGTAAGTCTTGAACGCGGTGGCAAACACCTGCCGCGCACCTGAGAGCTTCGATTTCACGTACCAGGTCGCGCCTGCGCCTACGTGGCAGTCCACGCAGGCCACCCGCGCGTGCGGCGACAGCTGATACGCGGTGAACTCCGGTGCCATGACGGAGTGGCAGAGCTGGCCGCAGAACTGCACCGAGTCGGTGAACTCGTAGGCCTTGTAGCTACCCACCACGCTTAACCCGATGAAGGCCACGATAAAGATGAACAGGAAGGTCAAGGCTCCGCGCTGGCTGGGATCGTTGAAGTCGATGCGCAGGTATCGCCCCGCTTCGGAAGGCTGCTGCCGCCGCTGCCTCCGGTCGTACCACACGCCGAAGCCAGCCAGCGCCAGCCCTCCGGCCAGGAAGGCTGGCGTCACCATGTACGCCAGGATGCCGACATAAGGGCTGGGATGCTCGGAAGTCAAATCAATGAAGAACAGGAACAGGAAGTTGCCGAAGGCCACCAGGGCCAGGGCGAGTCCGACCAGCGAAATCGGATTGCGCAGCCATTCACGCAGGCGTGTCAAGCCGCTCCCGTTCTCCATGTCGGCGTTCTGACTTTCAGCACTCATTGCGTCCATCCTTGTCGCCCGGATCGTGCCGGGACATTTGGAATTTGGACTTCAACATCCATTTATCGCCGGGCAGGATTGCGAGCCAGCCAGCCCCGCGCAATGGCAAAATTTCTGGAGCTATTTCCGGCTTGACGCTACTTCTTCTGCCTCGGCCTGCCTCCCCGCCGCTCCCTCCGAAGCCTGCAGGTGGGCTTGGGTCTCTGCGCCGCCCGGCGCAGCCTCCCCCGGCAACACTCCCACCGACTCCGCAGACGCCTCACTGCGCGCCGCCGCGAGCAAGGTCTCCGAATCCAGCCCATGTTCCTCACGGTAGAGCTCAAACGACATCTTGCCATCCCACCATGCCCAGTTCATAGGATAGACATCTGGATCGAAGAACACCTGGTAGAAGTGCCAGACCACAATGGCCAGCGTCGCCAGCACCGCCTCGTAGAAGTGAATCGCGGTCGCCACATCGAGCCACCAGCGCGCCAGAATATGCCCAACCCAGACTTTTGCCCAGAGCATGACTCCGGTGGTGGCCATCACGATCAATCCCCAGACCAAGGCCCAGTACTCGGCTTTCTCGGCGTAGGTAAAGCGGCGGAACTCCGCCTTCTCCTCGCGCAGGCCCAAGTGGTACAGCATGGTGTGCCACACATCGGTTGCGTCTTT
>DATHDM010000368.1:0-4112 GCA_035319065.1 Terriglobales bacterium | reverse complement strand
GACGGCCTCGAGGGACCGCTGGCGGCCGAGCGCGCCATTGTCGCCAACGCCAAGAAGATCGCGCTCTTCACCTCGGGTGCGGCCTCACAAAAATACCTGCAGGCTTTGGCCGACCAGCAGGAAGTGATGGGCGCCCTGGCGGACATCCTGATCGAGACCTTCGTGATGGAATCGGCTCTGCTCCGCACCCAGAAACTGGTGGAGCATGGCGGAGAGAAAGCGGCCGCGCTGCCCATCGCCATGACCCAGGTCTACGTCACCGAAGCGATGGACAGGATCGAAGCTGCGGCCAAGAAAGTCATCGCCGCGGTGGCAGAAGGAGACATGCTCCGCACCCAGATGGCTATCGTGCGCCGCCTCGTAAAATACGAGCCCTTCAACACCGTGGCCCTGCGCCAGCAGGTCGCAACCAAGGTGATCGAAGCCGGCAAATATGTAACCGCCTAGCTGAAGAAATACGGCTAGGAAGCATCAGGCGGGCGCTGAGGCGTCCGCCTTTTCTTTGCGAATTTGCCCCTCGTCGGATGACTTCGGAGCGCGCAATCACTTGGCCGCCGGCGCTTGCCGCTCCTTGCGCAGCTCGTCCATCACGCTGCTGATGAGCTCCTTGGCTTCATTCAGCGAGCGCATGATGATCTGCACGTCCATGACCGGCTTCCCCGGCCAGCGCTGGCTCTGGCAATACACTCCATGCTGGCCGACCAGCGCCATGGCGTCCGTGACGATGTCCATCGTCACCGCCAGGCGTCCGCGTGCCGCACCCATCATCAATTCGTACTTCTCCAGCTCATCCCGATGATTCTCGAAGGCCGACATGGCTCGATTGTAATGGCTGCCGCTTGTTTGTGATAATCCTCAGGCTTCGTCTTACCAGCTCTTCCAGGAGGAAAAATGCGCAAGACATTTTTTGTAGCCGCCATTCTGTTGGCCCTGACTTTTGCCATCAACGCTCAACAGCCGGACAAGAGCAAGCGTCCCAGCCCTCCGGGGCAGGCTGCCGTGAGCCTTGCCGACGGCAAGAAGATCGCCATCGATTACAGCCGTCCCAAAATCAACGATCCCAAGAGCGGGCAGCCGCGCAAGATCTTCGGCGCGCTGGTTCCCTACGGTGAGGTCTGGCGCACCGGCGCCAATGAGGCCACCTCCTTTGTCACCGATGCCGACCTCATGGTGGGCAGCGCCCACGTTCCTGCCGGCCACTACACCCTGTATTCGCTGCCCGGAGAGAACGGCTGGAAGCTGATCATCAGCAGGAAAACCGGACAGTGGGGCACGCCCTATCCCGGCGACGCCGAGGACTTGGCGCGCGTCGACATGACGGTGCAAAGGACACCTTCAACCGTGGACCCCTTCACCATCTCGCTCGACAAAACCGGCGCCAAATCCGCGGTCCTGAAAATGGCGTGGGAGAACACCCAGGCCTCCGTTGACATCACCGAGCACTGAGTCTGGCAGGTCGGCCTCGCGCCTGAGTTGATGCACCGGGAGTGATGCAGATCGCGTCACTTCCCGTTTTGCATCATCGGCGAGTCACATGGCTGCAACGATTGATGCTCGCGGGCCGGAGTCCTAGAATAGGAGAGCCTGAGTGAGGTACCTATGCCCGTATACGAATACTTCTGCGAGGCCTGCAAGAAAGAATTTGAGAAGACCCTCACCCTCTCCGAACATGACAAGAACAAGATCACCTGCCCCAAATGCGGAAGCAATCGGGTGCACCAGATGGCCGCGGCCTTCACCGCCGTGACCTCAAAGAAGAGTTAGTTCCTAATCCGCGGCAGCCTTCGTCTCCGGTTTCCAGCGCAGGATCGGATTGCGCGCCGCGCGTACCTCATCCAGGCGCGAGACCCGCGTGGTGTGCGGCGCCTCAAGAATGATCTCCGGGTCCTGCTCCGCCTCCTCCGCAATCGCTTTCATCGCTTCGATGAACAGGTCGAGTTCTTCCTTGGATTCGCTTTCTGTGGGTTCGATCATTAGCGCCCCCGGAACAATCAGGGGAAACGAAACCGTGTAGGGGTGGAAGCCGTAGTCGATGAGACGCTTCGCAATGTCTCCCGTGCGGACTCCCTTCTTCTGCTGCAGCCGATCGTTGAATACCACTTCATGCAAGGTGGGAGTCCGGTAGGGCAGTTCGTAAACCCCTTCCAGCTTCCGGCGGATGTAGTTGGCGTTGAGGACGGCGTCCTCCGTCGTCTGACGCAGGCCGTCGGGGCCGTTGGCCAGAATGTAGGCCAGAGCGCGCACGTGCATGCCGAAATTGCCGTAAAAGGCCCGCACCCGGCCGATGGATTGCGGACGCTCGTAGCTGAAGCCCAGGCTCCCGTCGGGCTTGGTAACCACCACCGGCGTCGGCAGAAACGGCTCCAGGATTTTCTTGCATACCACGGGGCCTGAACCCGGCCCGCCCCCGCCGTGGGGAGTGGAGAAGGTCTTGTGCAGGTTCAGGTGCATCACATCCACTTCGCTCTTCCCGGGGCGCGCCTTGCCCACCAGGGCGTTCATGTTGGCGCCATCCATATAGAGCAGGGCGCCGCGGGCGTGCAGGATTTCCGCAGCTCCCTGAATGTCCGACTCGTAGATCCCGAGTGTGTTGGGATTGGTGACCATCAGCGCAGCCACCTCTTCGGTAACCTGCTCGTCCAGTGCCGCCAGATCCAGCATGCCTTTGTCGTTGGACTTCAGGTTCTCGACCGCGTAGCCCGCGATGGCTGCCGTTGCGGGATTGGTGCCGTGCGCCGAGTCGGGGATGAGTATCTTCTTGCGGGGATTGCCTTGCCCTTCCAGGTAGGCGCGGATCAGCAGGATGCCGGTCAGCTCGCCCTGCGCGCCCGCGGCGGGCTGCAGCGTAACCGCATCCATGCCGGTGATCTCCAGCAGGCAATCGCTGAGCTGCCGCAGGATCTTCAAGGCCCCCTGCGAAACCTTCTCCGGCTGGTAGGGATGCGCGTTGGCCAGGCCGTCCAGGCGCGCCACCACCTCATTGATGCGTGCGTTGTACTTCATGGTGCAGGAGCCCAGCGGATACAACCCCGTGTCCACGCCGTAATTCCACGTCGAGATGCGGGTGAAATGGCGAATGACCTCGATCTCGCTGACCTCCGGCAGTTCCGCCGGAACGTGCCGCTCCGCCGCTCCCAGCACCCGGCCCACCTCGACCTCCGGGACATCGAGCGGCGGCAGACGATATGCCTTCTTCCCTGGCGAAGACTTCTCCATGATCAGCCCTTCGTTCTGGGTGACGTGGGTGGAGGCCTTGGTGATCCGGGCATTGATGTCCTTCATTACGCCACCTCCTTCACCACCGCGTCGATCTCGGCGCGGCTGGTGAGCTCGGTGCAGCACCACACAGCCGCCTTCCCCAGCTCGGGGTAAAACTTCTTGAGCGGGAATCCTCCGATGATCTTCTTCTCCAGCAGCCGCTGATTGATCACTTGTGGATCCTCCTTGGTCTGAACCACGAATTCGTTGAAGCGGGGTGACGCGGAGAAAAGAACCTTGGCCTTCTTGCCGAACTTGCCGGCAGCGTAGGCCGCCTTGGCCAGGTTCTGCTTGGCCAGATCGCGCATCCCCTCGCGCCCGTATATGGTCATGAAGATGTTGGCCATCAGCGCGATCAGCGCCTGGTTGGTGCAGATGTTGGAGGTGGCTTTCTCGCGGCGGATGTGCTGCTCGCGAGTAGAAAGTGTCAGCACGAAACCCCGCCGCCCCTGCTTGTCCACCGTCTGGCCCACCAGCCGCCCGGGCATCTGGCGAACATATTTTTCCCGCGTGGCAATCACCCCGGCATAGGGACCGCCGAATCCCAGGGGCACGCCAAACGACTGCGCCTCCATGGCAACGATGTCGGCTTCTTCCGGAGGTCTCACAATTCCCAGCGAAACCGCCTCCGCGATCGCCACCACCAACAGCGCTCCGCGCTTGTGGGCGATGTCGGCGACCGCCGCCACCTCCTCGATCGTGCCAAAAAAGTTCGGCGATTGGATGAGCACGCAACTGGTCTTGTCGCTAACTGCCTTCTCCAGAGCAGGCAAGTCAATCCGCCCGGAGTCGCCGTAGCTCGCAATGGCGATGGGCGTGCCCTGATTCCGGGCGTAGGTGGCCAGCACTTCGCG
>DATHDM010000367.1:0-2454 GCA_035319065.1 Terriglobales bacterium | reverse complement strand
TAGGGCCGATCCGAGAATGCGTCGCATGGCGCCATCTTTCGTAAAACTGGCTTTTCCCACCTGAGCTTACTCTGGCGGCAGCGATCGGAATAGATCTAACCAAAGATATTTGAAATTTTCAGCATCATGTCATCTGAGTTAGCTTGTGCGTCGGGTATCCGTGGATGGTGGTGAGGTTTCCGGTTTCTCGATCGATGTAAACGAGTGCGGATCCATCGATCCGATAGCGGCCCTTCCAGTCGATTGCAAAGGCGGTATCGTTTTCTTCGATGCGGATTGGTTCGGGGTCTCCATCGCGGGCCAGCCGTGCGGCGAGCTGATCGGAGGGGTCCAGCAGCCACGCATCGCCGGTATCGGTGGAAAACAGGACAAGCTGGCCGATGGTAACGATGCGCCCATCGTGATCGGCTGCCCGGCGCTGAATGTAGCGAACCTCGTCGACCAGACGAAGGGTCTTGCCATCCACCCTGCGCTGGCCCGCGCCACCTTGATCGGTTTGCGACCCCTACCGGTGTTTGCCATGGAATTATTCACCAAGCTGTTCGGCAACCTCCTGACGTTCGTCTACCACTGCTTCGACCGCATTGTCATTCACGGTTACCTCAGCGCCCTGTCGCGGCCCGAGCAGGTGGTGCACTTCTTCCGTCAGGTGCTCGGCGTTCCGGTAGTGAGCAAGGAAATCTTGAACCAACGCACTGCTGACTACCAGAACTGGGTGGACGCCTTTGCCCGCAATCGTCATGCCCCGATCGTGTGGGCCGAGAAGGGCGTACGCAAGGAAGACCATGTCCGGCCATGGCTACGTCGAATGGCAAAGGACAACGCCTACGGCGTGTCTATTTCATCTTCAAGAGCATGGAGCAGGGGTCGACCTTCCGCATCAGCCTGCCGAAATACCCGACCAAAGACCCGCATTACCGCATTCTCGCTCACCAGCGCAGCCGCTTCACGCACTACTACTTCTACGTCCGCGATGAGGTTCTCGGCCCCATGGTGATGCGTGTGGCCTCGTTCTTCCCCTTCCAGACCACCTATTACCTCAACGGCCACAGCTTCATCGAGCAGGAACTCAACCGTGCTCAAATAGGCTTCCGCAAGAACGATAATGCCTTCCTGGCCGTCAACGACGTGGCCGCGTTGCAGGCCGCCGCCGACCGACTGAGCCCAGAAATCATTCGCAAACGGCTCGACTACTGGACCCTGATCCTGGGGCCGAAGTTCTCCGCCAAGGAGCGCAAGCAGCTCAACCTGTCACGCTTCTATGCTATCAGCCAGATCGAGTATTGCCGTAACTTCATTTTCAAGCGCAACTTTCCCATCCACAAGCTGTTCGAGCGAAGCTGCGAACTCGGCCTGTGGCGGCTCACCGCCAACAAGATCGCCGAGATTTTCGGCACCCGCCTGCACCGCAGGCACCGCGGCAAGCTCGCCACCGTTATCGATCAGATCGAGCATGGCCATCATGTCTTCCGCGCCTATTTCAAGACTGCCTTCCTCAAGCAGTATGAGAAGTTCTCGACGTTCTTGCGCAACGAACTCTGCTCCAACAACCTTGCCGACTTCGGTCTCAAGAAAGGGTTGGACCATCTCGATGCAGTCCGCCAGACGTTCCAAGCCATCACCGATCGCTTCGCCGGTTTCCAAGCGCAATGGCTCAACGTCCACGTCGACTTCCCTCTCCTGCAGCGGATCGCTTTGCCCATCACTATCGGCTCGGTCCGCTATCCGGGCATCAAAATCCACGATCGGCGCGTCATCCGCCTATGTGAGGTTATCCTGCATGCCGGCAGTCACCTCGGCGGCTGGACCGCCAGGCAGATCCACCAGGCCGTCCTCACCACCTTCCATCTCTCCGAACAAACGTACGGCCTCAATCAACTCCGCTATGATCTGCGCAAGCTCAAGGGGCACGGACTGATCGAGCGTGACGGATCCCGCTACGCCTACCGTCTCACCCCAAAAGGTGTCCAGGTCGCGCTGCTGTTTCTATTTTTCCACAAACGTCTGTGCGGACCACTCGCCAACAGCCGCTTCCACCACGAGCCCGACCCAAAACACCGCCCACAGAGCCAGCTCGAAGCCGCATACCACCGCGCCGATAAAGCCATCCAACAAATTGTCGAGCTGTTGGCAGCCGCCTGACCGCGCCAATATCAATGTTGAAGTCGCCCTGTTTGAAAGTCTCAGGGTAAGAATCTAATGGCGGATCGCCGGCTGTCAGAAATTTTTCCAGTGCCGGGGAAGGGGTATGCACTTCGCGCTCATCCCACAGCGGGAATCCGGTCAGCGCCACGTTTGGCGGCCAGTCTGTCGTGGTTGGCGCAAACCAATCGGGAAACAACCCGATGACCAATGCGGGAGAGTGAATCCAGCGGTCGAATAACCTCCTGACTGGGGGCAGGCCAAGTGTTGCGCGAAATGCATTGGTTGGCCCGGCGAAGCACGGGTCAACAA
>DATHDM010000366.1:0-37027 GCA_035319065.1 Terriglobales bacterium | reverse complement strand
GAGATTACAGTCTCGACCTCGGGGACCTCGGCGGGCGTGGCCCAGAGCGCCGCGGCCAGAAAGGGTAGCCCCGCAAGCAGCACGAATCTGCGAATGAGAGGGAACAAGGTTTGATTAGCGCGACTTCGCTGAAGCGAGCTCCGGGCGAGCGATGATTACCCGAAGCCCGGCGAAATGCAACCCTCACTCGGCGACCACCGCATCCGCCTCGATCTCCACCACCATCTCCGGCGAGACCAGCGCCGTAACCGCTACCAGGGTGGCGGCCGGACGGATGTCGCGGAAGAACTCGCCGTGCGCCCGGCCAACCTCCTCCCAGTCAGCGATGTTGGTCACGAAGGTGCGGGTGCGCACCACGTCCTTCATGCTGGCCCCGCCTGCCTGAGCGCAGACTCGATGTTCCTGAGCGCCTGCATGGCCTGGGCGTAGGCATCCCCGGCGATGACCTTGCCGCCGGAATCGGTGGCCGTGGTGCCGGCCACATGGATCTGATTTCCCACCCTGACCGCGCGGGAGTAGCCGACCTTGGGTTCCCACGGGGTGCCGCTGGCGATGTTCTGTCTGTCCATAATTACCTCGCGGTGCGATATAACCTGCCTTGTCATCCTGAGCCATGCGGGCGCTTATCCTGATAACCTGCACTCGTTGATTCACCGCCCAGACGCGGCGCGCCTGCCCGACTCTTTGGCACTCCCGTCCCTCGAGTGCTGCCATCCCCGGCCGCTTAGAGGGGCGGATTCTTGCTCATGTTCCCTATCGCCTTTGCCGATCATATTCATCAAAAAGATTACCTTTGTGAACGACGAAAGTGACTTGTATGGCGGCATCAATCTGTATTAAGAAACGCTCATCGCATGTGCGTGGGACGAGTCTGACGAGTCTAGGGTCAGGTACAAAATGATTCCCGAAGGGCACCCGTTACGCGAGTTTTTTCTCGACCTGGTTAACCGCCACTATTCCAGCCCGCTGGAGCTTCGTGATCAGGAAATCAAGGATTACGTGGCCAACGTGCTCGCCGAGTTCTGCGAGGTCGAGCAACTGCACAAGATTCGTAACGCCTCCAACAGGCCCCTCGATGACGTGGGCGAGATGCTGCTCGAGTCCGACCCCGTCTACGGTCCGGCGCCCTCGTTTGACCGCGAACGCCAGGTGCGTAAGCATATCGGCGACTACACGCTGTTCTTTACCGGAATGTTTCCGGAAAGCATCCACCACTGGCGTATGCGCCGGCAGCGCCTGGAGGGCTTCATCGATCTCATGCGAGCCGGCAAAGAGAGCTACTACATCGTCTCCAAGTTCGACTGCTTCGAGTATGCCAAGGTGGCGCCGCTCTTCCGGCGGCTTTCGGAAAACTTCGAGCACTGTGTCTTCGGGCTCAATATGGTGAAGAACGAACTGCTGGAGCTGCAGCATCCCATTGTTCAGCGCCCCAACGAATTTCTGATGTAAAAGCCTCGCCTGGATGAGTGCATGGATCCGCGTCAACTTCTCCGCGAAGCCGTAGCTGAAGCCCGCTTGGGGCTGAAGGAAGGCGGGCTGCCGATCGGCTCAGTATTGGCGGACGCTCAGGGCCGCATCGTCGCCCGCGGCCACAACCTGCGCGTACAGACCGGGGATCCCACCGCACACGCCGAAGTGGTTTGCCTGCGCAATGCCGGGCGCCGCCGCGACTGGCCCACGCTCACCCTGGTCAGCACCCTGAGTCCCTGCATCATGTGCACCGGAACCACGCTCCTCTACCGGATTCCCGCGGTCATCATCGGCGAGAACCGGAATTTTGTGGGGGCAGAGGAGTTGTTCACCGCGCGCGGCGTGCGCCTCACCGTGCTCGACGATGCCGAGTGCATCGCGCTGATGCAGTCGTTCATCGCCGAGCATCCGGATTTGTGGCGCGAGGATATTGGGAACTAGCAGTCACCCGTCCACTCAACTGCCTCTTCGGCGAGGCACACTTCCCTTAACCGAGTGCTGATTGCTGACCGCTAGTTTTTGGTCACCGCGCTTGCAGGCGGCAATTCTTCTTCCTGGGTGATGGTGCCGCCACTGCGGATGCGTGCGGCGCGCCGCAGGCTCTGGGTTAGGGGAGTGGTCTCGCGCGGAGCGGCGTGGGTGTCGCCGGCCAAGACGGATCCTGCGGCCAGGGCGAAGCGCAGTGCGTCGCGCTGGTCTTCGAAATAAACCACAACCTTTTTCAGTGCCATACTTCCAACCCCAGCTCACAAAGGTAAGATCAGCTCATGAATGCCGGCGCCCGCGCAAAAATGCCTCACGCGGAGTTCCGTTCAGCTGTGGAAGTGGCGCTAGGCGCACTATAACCCCAGCTCAGCGGCCCGGGCTTCGGCTTCTTCGCCGGCGGAACAAAAGTGGTAATCAGGGAGCCATCAGTGCTGCTTTGACTGAGTGCTGAAGGCTGAGTGCCGATTGCCCTTGGGTAAAATGATCTCCTCCGTGTAAGAAGGTTCACCCCATGGATACGCATCCCGCGCCAACTGCCCCATCTGCTCCCGGCATCTACGTCACCCTTGCTGGGCTGCCCCTGCTGATTGATCTCAAGTGGCCATTCCGCCCGTCCACCGCGGGGTCGGACTTCCACGTTCTGCACGCGGGGATCGAACTCGCTGACGGCCGCGGCCTTTGCGCGCCCGTCTCGGTAAACCTGACGCGCACCGTGTTGGAGGTGTTGCCGTCGCTCGAGCGCATCCACACCGAGGCCCCGGTGATCAACCTGCTGCGCAAAGAGGTTGACAGCCGCCAACTGGAGTTCGTTAAGTCCGGCAAAATGGTGCCCGTGAACTTCAACAGCCGCCTATACGACTTCAAGCGCCAGCGCTGGGCCTTCGGCCAGGCCACCGACGAGCAGATCACCGAAATGCTGGCCCGCAAAGCCTACTGGTCGTCCCGGTACGGAATCGCGGCCGCGCTTTGGATCGGCGATCCGGTCGAGGTTATGTACGTGGACTCGACTCCTGAGAACCTCGTTGCGCTGGCGAAAAAGCTGGCGGCCAAAAACCTGCTCTCCCTGGACGAGGATCGCGCCCGGCCGACCCAGGCGCTGATGGCGCAGTCGTCAAAGTTCGAGGCCGACATGCAGGCAGCCCTGCAAGCTCTGGAGCAGAAGCACTCCTTTGAGCGCGGTTGAGCGGAGCCGTCAGCAGCCATAGTTCTCCCAGGCAAAACACCGGTTGCCGAGCGTGGTAAGGGGAATTCGCGGGGCGCATGAAGCTTGGCCGATTCACCGCCCTGGCATGGGATGGGTGGCCTGGTCGGCGTGCGGCACCAGTTCCAGGTAGAGTTGGCGGGGGATGTGCGAATCCCAGTGGCCGGTAGCTTTGGCCAGCCCCACCGTTCCCAGGAAAAGCATGGCGATTCCGGCAGCCAGGGCCCAGGCGGGGAAGGGACGGCGCGCCGCGGAGAGCATGAGCGCATCCTGCGCCGGACAAACCGCGACGCACTCCAGGCACGCGGTGCACTCGGCGGAGCGAATAGTGATCAGCTTATCCACGGGAAGGGAAGCGGGGCAGGCGCGCGCACACTTCGCGCAGTCGATGCACGCCCCCGGTTGGCGGCGAATGCGCAGCGGGCTGGGTAGCGCGGCCAGTCCCAGAAGTGCGCCGTAGGGGCAGAGGTAACGGCACCAGAAATTCTGGATGAACACGGAAAGCACGAGTAGCGTGCCGATTACGACGCTGCCGGTTAGGCCCAGGAAGCGAAAGAAGTTGAGCATCTTCACATCGGCGATCAGGCCGTAGGGCGAGCGCAGGAAGGCGGCGATCTCGGCGCTCGACATGCTGCCCACGGCCCACAGAAAGAACCCCAGCAGCATGTACTTCAGGCCGCGCATGGGCAGGTCGAGCCAGCGCGGGGGGGTGAGACTGCGGCGAAAAATGCGGCGTCCGAGCTTCCACAAGTATTCCGAGAGCGTGCCCACGGGGCAGAGCCAGGAGCAGAACGCTTTGCGGAACAGAAACGAGATGCTGAGGAAGACGGCGATCAGAAACATGCCGGCGGGGTGGACCTTGGGAATCTGGCCGGTGAGGATGGCAGCCTTCAGGTTCATCAGGCCGGCGATCGGCAGCCAGCCTTCGACTCCTGCGGGCCGCGCGACGTAGGCGGTGGCCTCGCCGTTCTCGTAGAAGCGCACCCACAGGTAGAACTGCACACCAATGACTACGTTCAGAGCCACGAAGACAACCTGGAAGATGCGGCGTAAGCGCTGGGAGTGGTCCGCCTGGATGCGGCGGACGAGCTTTATCTTCGCGCGCCTCGGCGGCGCGGGTACGGCTTCCGACAGCGTGAGTTGAGCTGACATCGGCGGATCGGTTGCCCCAGGAGAAGAGTAGGGCGCGGGCTCACCCGGGTCTGTGACTGAAGTCACGGGGAACCCCGCCCAGAATGACGTGAAGAATGGATGGCGGCCCACCCTTGTCGGCTGCTTTTTTGACCGACAGGGTGGGCCGAGATTGGTAGTCGCGCGTTACTTCAGCGAAGCCATGTCGATCACGAAGCGGTACTTCACGTCCGCCTTCAGCAGGCGCTCGTAAGCTTCGTTGATCTTCTGAATGGGAATCATTTCGATGTCGGAGGTGATGCCGCGCTCGGCGCAGAAATCTAGCATTTCTTGCGTCTCGCGCAGACCGCCGATGACGGAGCCGGCCAGCCGGTGGCGTCCGAACAGCAGGTTGAATGCTGAGATCGCTAGCGGAGTCGGGGATGCGCCGACCATGGTGAGTGTCCCGTCAAGCTTCAACAGGTCGAGGTAGGCATTCACGTTGTGATCGCCGGAAGCAGTATCGAGAATGAGGTTGAAACTGCCGCGGTGCTTCTGCATTTCGGCTTCGTTCTTCGAAACCACCACTTCATGCGCGCCAAGGCGCAGTCCATCGGCGACCTTGTTCGCTGACGTCGTGAACAGGACGACATGGGCGCCTAGTGCGTTGGCGAACTTCACCCCCATATGGCCAAGGCCACCGAGGCCCACGACGCCAACTTTCTGCCCCTTGCCGACATTCCAGTGGCGAAGCGGCGAATAGGTGGTGATCCCGGCGCAGAGCAGCGGAGCCGTCCCCGCGAGGTTTACCTTGTTCCCCACGCGCAGCACGAAGGCCTCATCCACGACGATGCTGTCGGAATAGCCGCCGTAGGTCACGCCTCCCAGTACCTTATCCTCGCCGTTGTAGGTGAACGTTGGAAGGCTTTCGCAATACTGCTCCTCGCCGGCGCGGCAGTTAGCGCAGCTACGGTCGGAATCGACCAGGCAGCCGACGGCGGCATAATCGCCTTCCTTGAACTTCTTAACGGCGCTGCCGACCTTGGTCACCCGGCCCACGATTTCATGGCCCGGCACGCAGGGGTAAACGGTGGGCATGAAGTTTTCCCATTCATTGCGCACCGTGTGCAGGTCGGAATGGCACACGCCGCAATAGAGAATTTCGATCTGTACGTCCTGGGGTCGCTGGGCACGGCGCTTGATCGAGAGGGGTGCGAGGCCGGAGGTCGCGCTGGCTGCGCCGAATGCCTTCGCGGCATAAGCTTTTCCGGTTGCTAATTCGTCTTGTACGGCGACGGTGGAAGTCGACTGATTCATGTGGGAATTTCTCCTTCGGATTAGACCTTCTGGGAGTATCTGAACCGCTGAAGCAATGACCGGTCGCTCTAATGTGTTAAGTGATGCCTCAAAGGTCGGCACGGTAGTAGAACAAACACGCGATTGGACGCCGCAGCTTTTGCCCGCTAATCCAGCGGTTCAGCGTCGATGCCGATGTTCTTCTCACCGGCCGATATCTTTTCCTTGTACTTCTTGACCCAGGCTTCGAAGCTTTTGCCGGCAGCGCTGTCGCGCCCCGTAAAGGCCAGGCCGGCGATATCGGAATACCGCAGTGTGATCCTGCCGGACTGGTTCTTGGGCATGACGCGCACGGTGCATTCGCTGAGCGACGGGGCCTGGCTGCGGCGGTCGAAGACGTAGCCCTCCACGCGCTCGCCGTTGCGCAGGGTGATGGTGATGTCGCCGCGGTAGTCGAAGGCCTTCTCCAGCGCCTGGCGGATTTCCTTGTCAGAAGCCATCGACGGGATCCAGCCTTCTAGCTTCTCGTGGACTGTACCGAGAGACTCTTCGTCGGCGCCCGGATGGCTGGTGAGTTTCGGGTCGGACATACAAAGCGAACCGTCCAATGATAAATCAACGGCGCTGAAGCACGCAGAAGTCAGCCTTCCGGCGTCGTTATCTGCACCAGTTGCCGCGGCGGATGATGCGAGGGAGCGCCGCCGCTGCCCACCTCGGGATCCTTGTAACGGTGGAAGAAGGTGGCGCGCATGGTGGCCAGGAATCCTGACAATGACCCGAAGGTGTGATTGACCGCGCTGGTCTCGTACCCGCTGTGCACCATGCAGTTGGCGCACTTGTGATTGCCGCTGCGGGCGCCGTAGCGCTCCCACTCGGTCTCGCGAATGAGTTCCCCGAAGCTGTCGGCGTAACCATCCTGCAGCAGATAACACGGCTTCTGCCAGCCGAAGATGTTGTAAGTGGGCATGCCCCAGGGTGTGCACTCGTAATCGCGGCGTCCCATCAGAAATTCCAGGAAAAGCGGGCTCATGTTGAACTTCCACTGCGCCCGGCGGTTGCTCAGAATTTCACGGAACAGCCGGCGCGTCTTGCGCTTGCTGAGGAAGTGCTCCTGGTCGGGCGCCTTGTCATAGGTGTAGCCGGGGGAGAGCATCATGCCTTCGACGCCCAGGTCCATCATCTCGTCGAAAAACTGGCGCACGCTCTGGGGATCGGCGCCGTCGAAGAGCGTCGTGTTGGTGGTCACGCGGAAGCCGCGGTCGAGCGCGGCGCGGATCGCGGCGACGGCCTGGTCATAGGTGCCTTCGCGGCAGACGGAGAAGTCGTGGTGCTCGCGCTGGCCGTCCATGTGGACGACAAAGGAAAAATACTTGCTGGGGGTAAACTCGTCCAGCTTCTGGCTCAACAACAGCCCGTTGGTGCACAGATAGACGTACTTCCTGCGCGCCACCAGGCCGCGGACGATCGCGGCGATCTGGGGATGCATCAGCGGCTCGCCCCCCGGAATGCTGACCAGGGGAGCGCCGCACTCTTCCACCGCCTGAAAGCACTGCTCGGGCGTAAGGTCCGTCTTGAGCACGTGTGCGGGGTATTGGATTTTGCCGCACCCGGCGCAGGCCAGGTTGCAGCGCATCAGCGGCTCCAACATCAGCACCACGGGAAAGTGCTTCCGCCCCTTCAGCTTCTGGCTGAGGACGTAGGAAGCGACAGTCCACATCTGGGATACGGGAACCGGCATACCGTCCCCTCAATCTTACAGGATCGAGGCGGAAGGGGCATAGTCTCAGGGAAGGAAACGGGCATACGCGACCTGCCAGACCCTGGCTTCAATTTACCCGAATACGCTTGCCCCTCATCCCTCCGCGTATGTTCTTGGTCAAGCTGAGCGCAGACAAGCTCCCGCTATTTCTTCTTGGGTCGGCGGGTTCGACGGGCCTTCGCCGCCGGTGCGGCGGAGCGGAGCTTACGCGGCGCGCGTTTCCTGGTCGCTGCGGCAGCAGCGGCAGCGAATTCGGCGGCGTTCATGCGCATGGCCGACTTCCAAAGCCGCTCCAGGTTGTAGAAATTGCGGGCGCGCGTGGAAAAGATGTGCACCACGAAGTCCACGTAGTCGAGCAGAATCCACTCCGCCTGAGTGTAGCCCTCGACGTGCGTGGGGCGAAGGCCGGACTGGCCCAATTGTTCATCGACCGCATCGGCGATGGCCTGAATCTGCCGCGGGTTGCTGCCCGAGCAGATGAGGAAGTAGTCGGTGAACGCACCCGAGTGCTTGTCCAGTTCGAGAATCGCGACGTCTTCGGCCTTGCGCGATTCAGCAGCCGCGACCGCGGCCACCAGTTGCTGTCGGGTCTGGTTTGTGTTCGTCTTCGTTCTTGCCATCGAACCTCAGGATAAATGAATCGCGTTCTCGCGCGCCGCGCTGCAAGCGGAAACGGGGTCACGCCGGCGGCGAGCGGTACAGGTCCATCTTGCGGATGTAGTCGGCGACCGAACTGGGGACCAGGCGATCGAGGTTGCGGCCTGAGCGCGCGGCGGAGCGGATCTGGGTGGCGGAGATGTCCCGGTGCACGCCGGCGAGGAGATGAATCTTGACGTCGCCGAGAACGATTTTGTTCGAAGACGCGGACCGGCGCGTTGCCCAGACAGCGGCGGACGGCCGGACGGCAGGCGGCAGCGCGGCGGCGACATCGTCGAGCGAAAAGCCGGGGCGGCTGGCCACGACGAACTCGGCCTGGCGCAGAACGCTCTCTGCCCGGTGCCACTTGGCAATGTCGAGAAAGGCGTCGATACCGATGATCAGCATAAGCCGATCGCCGCCCTTAAGGATGGGCCGCAGGTGGCGCAAGGTGTCGATGGTGTAGCTGGGCGGCGTGTGGCGGCTCCCGGCGGCAGGCGCTTCCAGCAGTGAGGGCACGAATCCGGTGTGGCCGGCGGTTGCCAGCGTCACCATGGCGTAGCGATGGGCAAACGAGGCCAGCGGCTGGTGGCGCTTGTGCGGCGGATTGCCCGAGGGGATGAAAAGGACCTGTTGCAGATGGAAGCGGCGACGGGCGGCGCTAGCCACCGCCAGGTGGCCACGATGTATGGGATCGAAGGTGCCGCCGAAAATTGCGACGTTCATCGAGCGCGAACAAGTTTCCAGTTTCAGGCGGCGGCTGGCAAGTGGAAAGAAAGCGGCATTCGGCGAACCGGTAATCGCGTTGACGGCAACCGGGTAACTCGCAGGTCGTGAAATCAGGGTTGCATATCCCTCGCGCGCCACAAACTTGGGATGACAGGCGCCTTCGTGAGGCTCGGAAAATGGTGACAGGGTGCGGGTAGCTTCGTAGAATCGGCAACCAGCCTGCGTTTGCGGCGTCAGGTTCGTTGAACTTTTCAAATCAAGCCGTCGGCTTTGCCCTGGCCATCGCCATTGGATTGCTGGTGGGCCGGACCCGCGAGGAGGATGCCGGGCCTCCCAAGCCGGGCCTGCGTGATTCGGTGCTGGTGGCGCTGCTGGGCGCGCTTAGCGGCTCGATCGGCATTACCGCCCTCACCGTGGCTCTGCTTCTGGCCACCTCCGCCGTGCTGCTCGTCATGCGGGCACAGCACCCGCAGCGAACCGGCATCACCACCGAACTGGCGGAGCTGGCAATTTTCCTCCTGGGATATTTGTGCCTGACGCAGGCGCGCACGCTGAGCGCGGCCCTGGCCATCGCGCTGGCGCTGATCCTGGAGCGCAAGACTCAGCTCCACCGCATCGCCCTGGAGACCATCTCCGAGCAGGAGTATGGCGACATCCTGAAGTACCTGGCGCTGGTGTTCGTGCTGTACCCCCTGCTGCCCAAGGGCGCCTACGGACCGCTGGGATTCTTCGAGCCGCGCAAGATCTGGCTGTTCGTGATCCTGGTTTCGGGGATCTCGTTCGTCGGTTACTTCCTCACCAAGTTCGTGGGGCCGGGAAGGGGGGTGCAGCTCAGCGCGGTGGTTGGCGGGCTGGCATCGACAACGGCTTACACGGGTGCCATATCGCGGGTGGTAGTGGAAAACGCGCCGGCCGCCGTCGATCTGGCGGGCGCGACTCTGCTGGCTAACTCGATCCTGTTCCCGCGCGCGCTGGTAATCCTGCTGGTGATCAGCCCGGAGCTCGCGAAACACGCCTTGCCCATGCTGGGGCTGATGATGCTGGTCGGAATCGCCTCGGCCTGGATGCTGGGCATGTCGCGCTCCGCTGCCGCTCCCGCCCTGCCCCCGGTGTTCAGGAATCCCTTCACCATCGGCCCGGCCTTGCGCTTGGGCGTGGCCTTCACCGTGATTCTGTTCCTCACCCGCGCCGGAAAATACTACTTCGGCGACCGCGGACAACTGGTGGCGGCGGGGATCTCGGGACTTATCGATGTGGACCCCGTCCTGCTATCGCTGGGAGCCTCGGTGAACGCGGGAGAGACGGTGATCCGCCAGGCGCTGCTGGCCATCCTGATCGCCATTGCCGCCAATTCCCTGTTCAAGAGTGCGCTGGCAGTGGCCAGCCGCAACTCCGCCTACTACCTGCGGGTGGCCGCCGGATTCGTGCTCATGCTCGCCGCGGGCGTAACCATGATGTATCTGCGGACGTGACCTTGCGGGAAACGGCCGGGCTTGAAGCCTCCCCGCCGAAGCGATCTCGTGTCTCAAGTTGACATTCCGTGTCTCAAGCTCCCCGTGCCGGTGTCCGGCCGGCTAGTCCTGTTTGCAACAATTTAGCCGTAGCCCAACAACGGTCTGCCGATTGCAACCTCCTGCAGCAACGAATTCTGCTGTGGGGTGGGTATGTGGTGGAAGCGAGCTAGGCAGCTCGGCTGGCTAGTGGGACTGCTGCTCTTGGCCGCGCTGGCCCCGGCGCAGGCAGCGAGTCCGGAGATAACGCCCGTGCCGGTGCTGTCGGCTGGCATGGGGTTCATTCCTTTTGTGGACGGCGGGCAAACCACGCTGGTCACCATTGTTTCTCCTGTGTTGCTGGTTCCCATCAAAGACAAGTGGCTCATCGAGTCGCGAGCGGCGTTCGAAGGGGACTTCACCCGCCAGAACGGCGCCGGGCCATTGGGCGGCCCGGTGGCGAAAGAACTCGAGTACCTGCAGCTCGACTATATCGCGAACCGATATGTGACCCTCAGCGTGGGAAGGTTTCTGACTCCCTTCGGCATTTACAACGAGCGGCTGTATCCGGTCTGGATTCGCGACCTGCAGCCTGATCCCATGATACTGCCCATCGGAACCCAGTCGAGCAACGGCGCGATGCTGCGTGGCGGATTTTCCGTCACTCCGGCCGTGAACCTGAACTACGCGGCCTATTTCTCTGTGCTGGCGACCAACGAAACGCTGGCTTCGGAGCGCTGGACCGGCGGCCGCGTGGGCGTCTTCCTCCCCAGGCAGCGGCTGGAGCTGGGCGTCTCCTTGCAGCATTCGCTCCAGGAGACGCACGACAATCGCGTGGGCGCACATTTCGAGTGGCAGCCCCGGCGGATACCTTTCGACGTTCGCTCGGAATTCGTGACTTCGGAGGATGGGCGCGGGTACTGGATCGAGCCTGCGCTGCGATTGACCAACTTGTCGCGCGTGCCGGTGATCACTCGGCATCTGCAGCTGGTGGCGCGGGTCCAGCAGTTCTTCGTGAAGGAAGGTGCGATTTCCGATGAGCTGCCGCCGGTGGACACGCAGCAGGTCGAATTCGGGCTGAACTACTACCTGCGCGACGGGCTGCGGGCTACAGCCAGCTACGGACGCCAATTCAGCTCCGAGAGCGACCGCAATATCTGGACGGTTGGGCTGACTTACCGCTTTGCGATTCCCCTGGGGCGCGGAGGAATGCAATGAGATGGGCGATGATGCTGTGCCTGCTGGCAGCCTCGGCGCTGGCGATCTCGGCGGATCGCGCCTCGGACCGCTCGACCGAATCCGCCGCGTCGGTGAGTACGGTGGTGAGCCAGGACGCCTCCGCCACCAGGCTGGAGGGCGAGAAGCGGTTCCGCACCAACTGCGGACGCTGCCACCAGGCGCCGCACAAGTTTCCGCCTCGAATGATGGCCACTATCGTCCGGCACATGCGGGTGCGGGCTACGATCACCGACGAAGACATGCGCTTCATCCTGGCGTACATGACGGAGTAGAAATGGCGGGGCGGAATCAGGTTCTAAGATTGGCGATTTGCGCCTGCACGCTGCTGTTGACGGCGGCCTTGTGGGCGCAGGCGGCGCCGCAGATCGTTGAAATCCTGGCCGACAAGGACAGCCGCTACCGCATGAACGGCGTCGCCAACCCCACGCTCACGCTCAAGGCGGGAACCGAGGTAAGGCTGCGCATCACGGCCAGGAAGGCGAAGACTCGGAATCGCGATGGATCGGTGCACGGGTTCGCCTTGATCCGCGCGAAAGGCGGCGCCAAGGTCGCGGACTGGAACCTGCTGCTCCAGCCCGGCACCCAGGAATTCGTTCTGCGCGTGCCGGAGGAGCCGGGGGAGTACCTCGTGGTCTGTACCGTGATCTGCAGCGAGCGACACGATGGCATGCAGATGAAGGTGATCGTTGCGGCTTAGCATTAAGGAGAAGATATGAAGTGGAGTTGGGTACTGGTCTTGGGCATCGGGCTGGCGGCGTGCGTTCCCGGGCGGGCGCAGAGCAGGGCCCCGGCGACCTTCCAGGGGGAGATCGCCGACAGCTCTTGCGCCATGAACGTGCACTCCCTGAGCCGGTCACACAAGGAGATGCTGAAGAACAAGGCCTTCGGCGAAAATGCCGCCTCCTGTGCGCGCCACTGCGTCGAACACTTCGGAGCCAGCTACGTGCTGGTGGTGAAACAGAACGTGTACCGGCTGGACGATCAGCTGGAGGCTGCGAAGTGGGCGGGGAAGGCCGTGAACGTCGCCGGCGACCTGGACGAGAAGAGCAAAACCATTCACGTGCGCGGGATACTGGGAAAGTGACGGTTATCGAATCTGCCAATCGGCCGGCTCAGCGGGCGAGGTCGGCGATCCTCGGGCGGAGTTCCTCGTAGGTCATGCGGCCGGGGTGATAGTAGGCAACGCGCCCGGCGCGATTAATCAAAACCAGCGTGGGTGTGGTGCTGCAGCCGTACGCACTGAAGTTCTGCGAGCTCACCGGCACAGGCACCTCAGCCAGACTCGAGTAGTACATCCTGCGAACCTGATCGATGTAGCCTAGTTCGGCCTGGGGGCTGGCCTCGGCCCCGCCGCCGATGTAACCGTACTGCTGCGTAGGCGCAACCAGGGTCAGGCCCCGCTCCTTGAACTCCGCCTGCAACTGCGCCAGGATGGGACCCTGGATCTTGCAGTCGGGACACCAGTGGGCCCAGAAGAAAAGCACCACCGGCTTGCCCTTCAGCGCCGCCAGCGGCGCCGGCTTCGGACCCAGATAGGTGGTTTCGGCTAGCTCCGGCGCAGCTTTTCCCTCCAGGCTGAGCAGATTGATGTTCTTCTGAATTCGCGTGGCAATTGAGGTTGTGCGGTAGCGCTTTAGCTCACGGCGCAGGTACTCGACAGCAGCGGCACGCTCCCCGCGCGCCGCCATGACCTGGGCCTCGACCTCAATGGCCGCTCCCAGGGCGGTGGCCAGGTGTGCGTCGGAGTCGAGCGGCGTGGCGGCCATCTGCTTGAGCGCGAGCTGGTGCGTTTCTCGGGCTGCGGACAAGGCCTTATCGTACTGACGGGCCGTGAGCGCGTCGCGTGCAATCCAGGAGACCGCTTCCAGCATCTCCGGGCTGACTCCGCGCAACGCGCGGTATTCGCGGATGAGCTGATCGGCGGTGCGGAAGTCGCGGCGCGCGTCGGCGGAGCGGACGTCGGAGATAATGTCGGCCGAGGAGAGTGCGGGCACGGAAAGGATGAGGGCGAGCGTAAGCCGGAGGAGCATGAGGACTGGACCGAACCAGATTATCGCAGAACGAACCCGTCGGCATCAGCGCTCGGCAATCAGCTGCCGCCCAGCCAACACCAACAACAGAACGAACCGGGGAAACAGCGGCTCGACCCAAAAAGGGTGAACTCGTCCCTGGAGATTTCCGTATCGCAGAATGTTCAGCCCATGAAGATGCTTCGTTGGTTTGCTCTCGCACTGATGGCTGTGGTTCTCCTCGTCCGACTGGGCCTGCCGGCGGCTGCGCAAACGGCAACGCCGACGACGGTCACCAAAGAGCAACTGCTCGACCGCTGGGCATTGGCGTTGGGCGGACGAGAGAAGCTGGCCTCCATGCGCTCGGCGCATGTGCTCCTGGCGATGGAGAGCGGCAACCTGCATGGCACAGTGGAAATCTGGGAGGACTCGCGCGGGCAGCACAAAACCGTGGCGGTGCTGGGAGCGTTTCGGCAGGCCACGGTTTTTGATGGCCTCAGCGGCTGGCAGCGCGATCAGAACGGCAAGGTGCGGTCGCTCGGCGGGGCTGAACTCGAGGAAGAGGTGACCGCTGCCTACTTCGCCAGCAATTCCCAGTTTTTCCCCGACCGTTGGCCCGGGCAGGTCGATTTCGCCGGCGAGGATGCCCAGTTTTACCAGCTGCGCATCGCGCCGCGGGGCGGCAAGCCGGTCACCGTGTATCTGGACAAACAGACAGGCCTGCCGGCCAAGGAGGAGCGGGCCCAGCAGGATCGCACCGCCACATTCTCCTATTCCGATTGGCGGGATTTTGGGGGCATCAAGTTCTGGTCGCACGGACGCCAGGGCACGGGAGATCCCAGGTTCGACACGGTGCTGGTGACGGAAGCGGTGGAATGGAATCCGCAGCTGAGCGCCGATCTGTTCACCAAGCCTGCGGCGGCTGCGGCGCCCGATTTCCAGTTTTTCTCCGGACAGAGCGCAGGCATTCCCTTCGAGTTGAACAGCAACCACATGTACGTGGAGGTGCGGGTGAATCGCTCGCCGCCGCTGTGGATGATCTTCGATAGCGGCGCCGAGGCTACGGTGATAGATCGCGCGCGCGCGCAGAAGCTCGGCCTCCGGATGGAAGGAGCGCTGGAGACCCGCGGCACGGGCGAAGAGTCGGTAGAGACCGGACTGATCCACGATGTCGTGATCGGCTTGCCGGGGGTGACCATGACGCCGCGCCCGATTGCCGCCATACCCCTGGAGCCACTGCAGCCTGTGGAAGGCCGGGCGGTCGACGGCATCCTGGGGTACGACGTGATCAGCAGCTTCGTGGTGGAGATCGATTACGCGGCGCGCAAGATCATCCTTCACGATCCCAACCGCTATCAGTACCGGGGCAACGGCGAAGTGGTGCCCTTCATCTTCGAGGGCAATCTCCCCAAGATTACGGGAAGCATCGTGTTGCCGCTTGGAGAAGTCCTTCCCGCCAAGCTGCTGGTAGATACCGGCGCGCGCATGGCTCTGAACCTGTATTCGCCGTTCATTGCTGCTCACCGGATTTTGGACAAGGTTCCCGGAACCATCGATGCGGCCTATGGATTCGGCCTGGGTGGGCAGACCCGGCAACGCGTCGGACGGCTGGGCGCGCTTAGGATTGGCGCGATCGCCCTGGAGAAGCCAGTCGCGAGCTTTTCCATGGAATCGAAGGGCGGTGACGCGAATCCCGACGATGCCGGGCTGGTGGGCGGCGAGGTGCTGCGGCGTTTCCGCGTGATCTTCGACTACGGGATGCAAAAGATGATCCTGGAGCCCGTCGCCGCACCGCATGAGCCGTTTGAGTTTGACATGAGTGGCGCTTACCTGGTGGCGGAAGGAGCGGATTTCAGGACTTTCCGAGTGAGCCGCGTGATCGCAAACTCACCCGCGGCACAGGTGGGACTGCAGGTCGGAGACGTCATCGCTGCCATCGACGGCAAGCCCGCGGCGCAGTTGACACTCGAAGAGGTGCGGCGTCTGTTCCGCTTGCCGGACCGCCAGTACCGGCTGGAGCTGCGGCGCGGCGCGCAAGTGGTCAATGTGAGGCTGAAGACACGGCGCCTGGTGTAGAGGGCGTGGAAACCCCTGCCCGCAGTATCCTCGCCTCCTGCTCTCGTCCCGCCCCGCCGGGTGGACGCAAATTCTCCCGCCTGGGGCGTCACCAAATTGCGGTTGTTGCGTCCAACCATCCGATCAAGCCCAGGCAGGAGCTCGTATGAAAGCTGCCGCAGTGCTCTCCCTTTCTTTCCTGTTTGTCACCACCGGATTCTCTCAGAACAGCACATCCTCTCCGGCCGAACCCGATCTGCCGCGCAAGGGGTACTTGGGGGTGTCGCTGCGCGATCCCATGCCGGGGAAGGCGGGAGCGGAGATCAGACGCGTAGCTCCGGGGACGGCTGCAGCGCAGCTGGGGCTGAAGCCCGGAGACCGCATTCTTTCTGTGAACTCAGCGCCACTGAACGAACCGCTCTCGGTGGACCGCGTGTACGAAACTCTGAGGGCGGGCGATCGCGTGCAACTGGGCGTCGAGCGCCAGGGCAAGCCAGCGACCATCGACGTGACCATGCCCCCGCTGCCGCGAGAACAGATCGAAGGCTTCGACGTGATCTACGGATCGGTGATAGGAGACAAGGGGCTGCGGTTCCGTACCATCCTGACCAAGCCGAAAAATGCAAGCAGGCGCCTGCCAGGTATCTTCCTGGTGGGATGGCTGAGCTGTGACAGCGTGGAGGCGCCACTGGGTGCGAACGACGGGTTCGCGCGCTTCATCCGCGCCCTCATGACGCAATCGGGCTTCGTGATGATGCGGATGGACAAGCCGGGCGTGGGCGACAGCCAGGGCGTCTGCTCGGACACCGACTTCCTCACCGAGCTGTCCGGATACCGCGCCGCCTTCGCCACCTTTACGCGCTCGGAGTTTGTCGATCACTCGAAGATCGTGATGCTGGGCATGAGCAATGGCGGCGGAGTGCAGCCGCTGGTGGCGGGCCAGTTTCCGGTCGCCGGATACATTGTGAGCGGTGGCTGTGTGAAAACCTGGCTTGAGCACATGCTGGAGATCGAGCGGCGAAGGCTGACGCTCTCGGGAAAGAAGCCGGGAGAGGTCTCCGAGGGGATGCGTGGCTACGAGGTGTTCTATGACCTGTATTTGAACGGCAAGAAAACTCCTGGAGAGGTTGTGCGCGAGAAGCCGGAGCTGGCGCCTCTATGGATGGAGGATGGCGGCCACCAGTATGGCCGTCCCGCGGCCTTTTACCAGCAGCTGCAGGACCTGAACCTGGCGGCGGCCTGGCAGAAGGTGAGCGCACCGGTACTCTCGGTGCACGGAGAGTATGACTGGGTTATGAGCGGTCAGGATCACGAGATGATTGCTGCCATCGTGAACGAAAACAAGCCGGGGGCAGGCAGGTTCGTGGAGATTCCGAAGATGGATCATGGTTACTACATTTACGAGAATGCCTTCGCGGCGTTCAACGGCAGCGGCGGACGCTTCAGCGAGAACGTCGGGCCCCTAGTGCTGGAATGGTTGCGGCAGACGGTGAAGTAGCGGTCAAACTGCGCGGTGAGTAGCAGGCGCCGTGCGCCCCCGCGGTCTTAGTCCTCAGTGTGCCGGCCAGGCAAGATGACGGGAGTCGGCAAGCACTCCCCCCTCGTGACAGACCCCGCACATGCGGGTCCCCTTCATATCGTTCAGTTGCATCTCGACGGCCTGCGCAGTGGGGCTGGCGCTGGCCGTGAGGCGCAGCTGGGCGCGGTCGAGATGAACCTGCCAGAGTTCAAGATCGGCCTCCAGCCGGCGCCGCGTAATTGGGTCCTGGACACCGCTGGCCAACAATTGCCAGCGCTCCAGCGAAGCCCTCAATTGCTGAATCTCTGCGCGGTCGGCTACGAGTTGCTCGCGGGGGATGAAACGGAAGATGCCGGGACGACCGCCGGACAGTCCGCGGGGCATCTGCGGAGTGATCTGTGCTACCAACGCAGTGCTGGAAGCAGCGGGCCGGTCAGGCAGCGCGGGCAGCAGCAGCAGCAAGGCGGAGACAAAGAAAACGATGAGCACAGCCCTGGTTTTCATAGTCGTACACCTCGGCTGGGGAGAATTGGACTCCCAGCCGCCGACAAGGGCTGTGACCAGGGTCATAGGGGGATGGTAATCGGGCAAGACGCGTGGCTCACATCTCTGCAACGAACCGCGGCAGGTTGCCCGAAGCATTTCTGCATTCCCTGTCGGGCTAGTAGCCCACCACCTCCCGAATCACGCGCAGGAAATTCCCTCCCATGATTTTCTGGATGTCCTGCTCGCTGTAGCCGCGGCGCAACAGGGCGGCGGTGAGGTTGGGCATCTTGGAAACATCCTCCAGGCCCCGTGGCACCGTGCTCACTCCGTCGAAGTCACTGCCGATGCCGACGTGGTCGATGCCGGCCACCTTGGCGATGTGATCGATGCAGGCAGCGGCGTCCTCCACCGTGGCCTGGCCGGTGCGGGGATGGTCCTTGAAGCTCTTGGCGTGCGAGTCGGCAGCGAAGCCGTCCAGGTCAGCTCCCGTGACGTTGGGCTCGGTTTCGTTCTCGCGGGAGATGGCCTGTCCGAGTTCCTCGGCGTCTTTAGGGTTGAGAAACGCCGCTCCGAAATTGACGCCTACCACGCCGCCGTTGCGCGCCAGCGCGCGCAGCATGTCGTCGGTCATGTTGCGGGGGATGTCCGAGAGCGAGCGGCAGGAGGAGTGCGAAGCGATCACTGGCTTGCTGCTGACTTGCAGAACGTCGTAGAAGGTTTTGTCGGAGACGTGGGAGATGTCTACAAGCATGCCGAGCGAGTTCATCTCGCGCACCACCTGCTTGCCGAAATCGGTCAAACCATTGTGAACCGGCTTGCTGGTCGAGGAGTCTGCCCAGTCGTTGCTGCGGAAGTGGGTGAGGGTCATGGAGAGGATGCCCATGCGGCGATACATGCGCAGCACCGCGAGATCGTTGTCGATCTGGTGGCCGCCTTCCAGAGTCAGGACAGCGGCGATCTTCTTTTGGCCGACGATGCGCTCGATGTCGCGCGCGCTGCTCGCCAGTTCGATGCGGTCAGGGTACTGGTCGAAAACGGCCTGCATGGCGTCGCGCAGGTCGAGGGTGCGGCGCACCGCTTCCGCGCCGTGGTAATAAGGGGGCACCCACAGCGCGAAGAAGGGAACATGCATGCCGCCATCGCGCAGGCGTGGCAGGTCGATGGTGCCGCTCGACAGCCGCTGGCCGATGTCGACGTGCTCGAAGATGATCCGCTGCACCGTGTCGTTGTGGGTGTCAACCCCCAGGACGCTGGCCTGGATGCGGTGCGCCTGGTCGACTTGCTGGGCAAAGCCAAGGGTAACGATAGCGAGAAACGTAGTAGTGCAGGCGAAGGTTAAGCGCAACGGGTTACCCTCCTGGAAGAAGGATTGAATCTAGCGGTAGGCGGACAGCAGGGTCAACGGGGCGCCCAGCCGTAAGCAGGCCAGGCTGAACCTTCCCGCCACTTTTGACGTACCTCACGCCAAAAATGACCGCCCCGGAGGACCCATGACCTCACTCAGCAAGAATGCCAGAGTCGCAGGGCTCCTATACATCTCGGCCTCGGCGGTTGGCATCGTGCGTCTCATGTACATTCCCAACGCTTTGATTGTGCACGGAAACGCGACTGCCACCGCCAACAACATCGCGGCACACGAGCCGCTCTTCCGCTTGGGTATTGTCAGCGCGCTGATCGGCTATTGCCTGTGGCTCTTCGTCCCCTTGGCGCTTTATCGCTTGCTGAACGAAGTGGACCGCCAGCTGGCCGTGCTGATGGTGATTTTAGGCAGTTTGATGCAGGTGCCGATTGCCTTCGTCAACACCATGACCGACGCAGCTACACTGCTTTTCGTTCGCGGCGGCGGCTTCCTGTCCGTCATCGACAAGCCGCAGCGCGACGCCTTCGCCATGGTGTTCCTCAACCTGCATCACAACGTTGACCTGGCCAACTTCATCTTTGCCGGGCTGTGGCTGCTTCCATTCGGCATGCTGGTGTACCGGTCACGCTTCCTGCCCCGCTTTCTCGGCGTCTGGCTGATGCTGGAATGCTTCGCCTGGCTGGCCTTCAGCTTCACCGGCTTCCTGCTCCCGGGGCGCGAGGAGAGGGTCTTTGCCTACAGCCAACCCCTTATGCTGGCAGAAGTGGCGACTATGTTCTGGCTGGCGATACTGGGCGCAAGGGAACAGCGCCAGGCAGCGGCAGTATCCTGAAGGCCTGTCGCGGAGCGATCTTGTAAACTCGGTCGCATGCCATCTCGCCCAGGTTTCACGAGGAAACGCGAGTCGGCGACCCGGGCTCTCTTTGGCGCCGCCCCAGCGCGGCCACAGACGTTTCTGGTGGCCAATACCGATGGAGGCGCGCGCGGCAATCCCGGTCCTGCGGGATACGGGGTGGTGATCGAGGACCAGGCCGGGAACCGGGTAGCTGAGTTGAGCCGCTACCTGGGCCATCAGACCAATAATTACGCGGAGTATGCGGCGCTTCTGGCGGCCCTGGAGTATGCGACCGGACACGGCGAGCGAGCGCTCAGGGTGCGCAGCGATTCCGAGCTGATGGTCAAACAGATCCGGGGGGAATATAAGGTCAGGAACCCGGTGCTGCAGGAGCTGCACGCACGCGCCCGGAATCTGATCCGGCAATTGAGTTGGTTCGAAATCGAGCACGTGCTCCGGGGGAAGAACGCGGAGGCGGACCGGCTGGCGAACCTGGCGATGGATGAGGGCTCGCGGGGCCGTTGACTACACCTTGGGAACCACGCGGGCAGCCACCAGGCGGTAGGTGGAGGAATCCTTGAACAGGAGCCCGCGGACGGTCACACTAGCGCCATTGCTCAGAGTGATGCCCAGCACCTGAGTGCTGGGCTGGACGTACACCACAACTGAGGTGGCGCCGGTCAGGGTCGAAAAGACGGAATCTCCGGCTACGGTCAGCGTAAAGTTGGTCGCCGTCAGGTTCGACACCGTTCCACTCAGCGGCTGCTGCTGGAGATCCACTTCAGGAGTAGAGACCTCGCCAAAAACCAGGGCCGGAGGAAATGCGCCGACTCCTGTAAACGTTGTGGTCGCGGGCAGCAGTTGGCCAGTGCTGGTGGCTTCCACCGCCTGACCGGGCACGATGGTGGTGGCGTCGAAAGTAGGAGTAAACGGCAGTCCGGTCAGATCGATGCCGACCTGGTTGACGGCATACGCACTGTTGAGGACGTCCACGTTCAACCCATTCCCCAGAAAATTCCCCTGCACACTGCCTCCGGTTAGCTCGCGCGCGGCCATCTGGAAGCTGGTAGCAGCGGCCGCTGGGGCGGGAATCCTGGCGGTCAGCAGTCCCTGAGTATGAAAGCCAAACAGAGGTACCGCCGAGGCCTTGACGCTGCCGGCCAGGAATGAGCCGTTGGACTGCAGGGAACCGTCGACGACGGCAAGCTGCCCGGCGCTGAGCTGACTCAGGCCACCAATGCCGGTGAACTTGGTGTTGGAATCCACGTTGAATGCCAGGGACTGGTCGCCGAAGCGCAGCGAGATGGTGAACGAACTCGAGGCGACAGCCGTAACCAGGCCGACCACGTGCTCAAGCTGTCCATTAAACGGATTGAGGCCGGCAGCGGGAAGCGCAGCGGTGACCACGTTCACCGATGGGCTGAAGCTGATATTTCCCAGCGAATCGCTGGTCAGCGAAGCGGCGGTGTTTACATCGACCGTCAGAACCATCGGCGTGCTGGAGATGGTTAGCGCCGGGTTTAGCGTGGGACTTACGGTGAAAGGCCCCGCCGGAAGATTGGGGTGGCTGGGCTGGCCGCTGGTGGGCGAGATCAGCGTCAGCGCCGGAGAACCCAATATTAGACTCATCTGACTGTAGGTTCCCTGGGGAATATTGGTCACGATCGCCAGAGGAGTTGAGGTGCCCGCCAGGCGCGTGATTTCCACGGTGACCGGCGCTGAGAACACGGTAACGGTCGAGCCGGATTGCGAAGTCAGTGTCAGGGAGGAGAAGGTCAGCGTCAGTGCTGCGACCTGGTCGGCCGTGGCGTCGCTCAACTGGACGAGCAGGGTTCCCGTCGTGCCTGTGTTTCCGTTGGTTCCCTTGGAACTGCCGGCTCCCCCGCCGTTTCCGCAAGAGGTCAGCAGGCCGAGGCAAATCAGCGCCGGCAGCCAGTGCAGCCGGCGGTGGAACAGGTTTCGGGAGCGAGGAAGAGCCATTCGCAAGACCTCGTCTTTCCCAGGCTAAGGCTGGTAAGCCTCACAAGTTTGCTCGCTTGGTGGGTAACCAGGCAAGTAACGAAGGGGAATCGGGTGCGATCGGGTAAGTGGTAATTGGGTAAACGGGAATCGGTAATCGGCTGGACAAAAACTGGGTACCCAGCGCCTTTTCACGTGGCCACGATGCGGGAGCCCCCCAGGGGCAGGAAATACTGCGTCCCGCGGACGGGCTCGCTCACCTTGCGCAGCAGCTCCTGCAGGTCTTCATTGTGGTCGACGAAGTCGATGTCGGAGGTGTTGACGATCAGCAGGTCGGATGACGTGTAGTGGAAGAAGAAGTGCTCGTAGGCCCTGGCGATGGCCTCGATGTAATCGTCGCTGATCGAAACTTCGGCGGCCGCGCCTTTCTTGCGTAGCCGCTTCTTCAGCACTTCGGGAGTCGCCTGCAGATAGATAACCAGGTCGGGCGATGGCAGCTGTTCGTGGAAGAAGGAGTAATAGCGGTTGTAGATCTCAAGCTCGGCGTCGCTCAGATTAAGACAGGCAAAGAGCTTGTCCTTTTCAAAGATGTAGTCGGCGACCACGATCTTGCGCGAGTCCGGGCCAACATCGAGGGCCCGCAGTTGTTCGAATCGGCGGATAAGGAAGGCTAGCTGGGCCTGGAAAGCGGCCCCGCTGTCACCCTTGTAGAAGGAGCTGAGAAAAGGATTGTCCTCGGGTTCGACGATGAGCTGGGCGTGCAGGCGATCGGCGATAACGTTGGCCAGCGTGGTTTTGCCCACGCGGATTGGGCCTTCAACCGCAATATAGCGGGGCAGTTCGAAGAGCTTGGCCATGGGTCGGGGTCCCGCGAAGAATCTTATGCAGGATAGCTCGCCGGGGAGTCGGAAACAATTGTGGAAAACAAGCGGGAGAGTGGAAGTGGGAAAAGTGGGAATCGAGGAAAGGGCAATGCAGGTTGAGACTTACTCCAGATTTCTCGCTTGCTGTGACTGCTCGTGATGAAAGCGTCGAGGCGGAAAAGCACACGCATTCATGACCGTCGAGGCTGCGCCTCGATCATCTCGACTCAGGTCCCTCAGCTAGGCGGCGGTGATGGCTTCCAGGCGCGCCAGGAAGTACTCCGGGCGCTCCTCGCTCCACAGGACGTTGTGACAGGGAAGCTCGGGAATGGGGCCGTCCTGGCGCGTCAGGTAGGCGACGGCGGAGTCCGGCGAAATGCGGCGCAGCTTGCGGTAGAGCACCTCAGACGACCGCGTGTCGCCCGCGAGCGCGATCACGATGACGTTGTAGCGGTGATTGCGAGTGTAAGAGCAGGCTAGGCCGGCGGTGTCGACGCAATCGACGAGGTAGCCGAAGCGGCGCAGATGCTCTGCGCAAATTCTTGCATCAGTGCGGGAAGTATCAACGAGTAGGACCCGTTTGGCCTGATTGGGTGCGACCGCGAAAATCAATTTCTCTCTCATGCCCTCCTCCCGTCGAGCACAGGAGCTGAGGCTGGTTCGGGCTGAGAACTACACCCGGGGAAAACTTGAAGGTCAGTATAGGACTAACTAGTCCGATTGCAAGGCCAAAAGATGTCAATTTTCCTCATCGCGGTACAATCCCAATGGAATGATGGGATTACTAGTGGGAGCCACTTTGGGAACCGCGGCAGCGGTGGTCGCGGGCTACAACACCATGGCCCCCAAATCCCAGTTGTACGGCCGAACCTTCATCGGCCGCGAGCCCGGAACGCGGCAACTGGCGCTCACTTTCGACGATGGCCCCAACGACCCTCACACCCTCGCGATCCTGGAAATTCTGGCCAAACATGGCGTTCGGGCTACGTTTTTTGTCATAGGCCGCTTTGCAAAAGAAAAGCCGGAAATTGCACGAGAAGTAAACAGGGCAGGCCACGTGGTGGGGAACCACACCTACAGCCATCCCAACCTGCTTCTCCGTTCCCAGGCGGAATTGCAGCGACAGATCCGCGATTGCGAGCGCGCTTATGAAGACGCCGTGGGCGGGAAACTGGCCCCGCTCTTCCGGCCTCCGTATGGAGCTCGCAGACCCGCGGTGCTGAGGACGCTTCGCCGCCTGAATCTGGCGCCAGTGATGTGGAGCGTAAGTGCGCGGGACTGGCAGCTGAAATCGGGAGCGGAGATCGAGCGCACAGTGGCGTCGCAGGTGCGTGGCGGCGACGTGATCCTGATGCACGACGGCAGCCACACGCATATGGGGGCGGACCGCGGGGCCACGGTCGAAGCCACCGAACGGCTGATTTCACGCTATCGCAGCGAAGGGTACCGGTTCGTCACCATCCCGGAAATGATGGCCAGTACAGCGGTTTGACCGCGTGATCGCCAATCGATAGCATGGGTGGCAGACAAGGGGGTTGCCGGGGGGAAGCGGGTCCATTTTTGGAGATGCGGGGAAAAGTGTGCTGGCCGGTTTCTTTACACTTGTAGCAGCGCCATTTACACTAGCGGTTCTATTCACAGGAGGCGCCAAGAGCGATGGCATCGGTTGACGAAAAGGTAAAGCAGATCATCGTGGAACAGCTGGGAGTAGACGAAGCCGAAGTGACCTCGAACGCGTCGTTCGTGGATGATCTCGGCGCCGACTCTTTGGACACGGTCGAACTGGTGATGGCGTTCGAAGAAGCCTTCGACTTGGAGATTCCCGACGAAGACGCGGAGAAGATCCGCACCGTGCAGGACGCCGTCGACTACATCAGCAAGAACGCCAAAGTTAAGCAGTAAGCCCTGCTCCAACCCACATCCCCGTCGGCCCCCCGCTGCGTGCGGCCCGGCTGCGTTTAGCCGCCGGCCCCGGCGAATACCGGAGATTCTCTGAGATGGCAGCCATAGCTGAGAAGGTGAAGCAGATTGTCGTGGAACAACTGGGCGTGGACGAAGCGGAGGTCACGCCCAGCGCTTCTTTTGTGGACGATCTGGGCGCCGACTCGCTGGACACGGTCGAACTGGTGATGGCCTTCGAGGAGGCCTTCGACTTGGAGATTCCCGACGAAGAGGCGGAAAAGATCCGTACTGTCAAAGACGCCATCGAATACATCCAGAAGCACGCGAAAGGCGGGAAATAGTTGCAGCGTCGGGTAGTGGTTACCGGCATCGGGTTGATCTGCGCGGTCGGCAACACTACCGGCGAGGTGTGGAAGAACCTGCTGGCGGGCAAGAGCGGGATTTCTCGGATCACCCACTTCGATGCTGCCGATTTCGCCTGCCAGATTGCCGCTGAGGTGCACAACTTCAATCCCCTGAACTTCATCGAGAAGAAAGAAGTCAAGAAGATGGGACGCTTCATCCACCTGTCGATGGCGGCGGCGGATGAGGCGATGAAGATGTCGGGCCTCCAGGTGACCCCGGAGAATGCCACTCGCATCGGGGTGCACATCGGGTCGGGGATCGGCGGGTTCGACATTATTGAGCGCGAGCACGCCAACCTGTTGAATGGGGGACCACGCAAGATCTCGCCGTTCTTCATCCCGGCGGCCATCGTGAACCTGGCGGCCGGGCACGTGAGCATGCGCTTCGGCGCCAAGGGCCCCAACGAAGCTACCGCGACTGCCTGCACCACCAGCGCCCATTCGCTGGGCGATTCCTTCAAGATCATTCAGCGCTGCGATGCCGACGTGATGATCGCCGGCGGCACCGAAGCCGCGATTACTCCGATGGGCATCGGCGGGTTTGCCGCCATGCGCGCGCTCTCCACGCGTAACCACTCCCCGGAACGCGCCAGCCGGCCCTGGGACAAGGATCGCGACGGATTCGTGGTCGGCGAAGGCGCGGGGATTCTGATCCTTGAGGAGTTGGAGCACGCGCTGCGCAGAGGCGCAGACATTTTGGCGGAGGTTTCCGGCTACGGGATGAGCGGCGACGCGTATCACATCACCCAGCCGGCGCCGGGGCACGAGGGTGGATACCGGGTGATGGTGAATGCGCTGGCCGACGCCAAGATTCGACCGGAGCAGATCGGCTACGTCAATGCCCACGGCACCTCCACCGAGATTGGCGATGAACTGGAGACCATGGCCATCAAGAGCGCCTTCGGCGAACATGCCTACCAGATGGCGGTGAGCTCTACCAAGTCGATGACCGGACACCTGCTGGGCGGGGCGGGAGGGCTGGAGGCGGGAATCACGGTTCTGGCTCTGCGCGACCAGGTGCTGCCCCCAACCATCAATTACGAGACCCCCGACCCGGAGTGCGATCTGGATTACGTTCCCAATCAGGCTCGCCGGGCGTCCGACCTGGAATACGCGATGTCGAATTCCTTCGGCTTCGGGGGCACGAACGGATGCCTGATCTTCCGGCGCTGGTCGCACCAGGAAGGCAATCGGTAGTCGGCGAATCGAAGCTGCAGCCAGCCCAGCCGCGGGCAGGAGTTCCGCACCACACGGGCCCCAGGAAATCAGAAAGACAGATGGCAATCGGATTTGCGGGCATAGCGCAATCAAAGAAGGTCAGCGCGCGCGCCGCCCTGGTCAACCTGGACAGCAAGTCGGCGGGAATTCTGCGCGATTGCTTCCGCCAGTTCGGCATCGGCACCGAAGTGCTGTCGGCCGGGGAGGCTGAGCGCCTGCATCGGGAGAAGTTCGACGCCTGCGCGGTGGGGATCGACGAGAAAGCCGGTGAAGTGCTTCAGGCCGCGCGCGAGTCTAAGTACAACCGCCGCATGATGATTTTCGCCGTATGCGCCAACCTGGGAGAAGTGGTCAGGCTGTCGCGCTACGGGCTGAATGTCTTGCTGGAGAAGCCGGTGGAGCGGCAGGCCGCGCTCCGAGCGGTGAAGTCCACCCACCTGCTCATCCTGCATGAGTTTCGCCGCTACGTGCGGATTCCGGTAATTGTCAAGGTGGAAGCGCGGCTGGCCACGCGGAAGATTCAGGCCAGTACGGTGGAGGTCAGCGGCGGCGGCATGTCCTTGCGCCATGAAGGCAAATTTCTGCTGGGTGAAGAGGCGCACCTGAAATTCGATCTGCCGGGCAAAGCCGGGCTCTCCTGCCGGGCCGAGGTTTCCTGGGTCGATGCGGAGCAGCAGATGGCAGGATTGCGGTTCGACATCAACGATGACGGCCGCCTGAGTGTGAAACAATGGATCGAAGACTATCTTGAGATTACCTGATCCCGCTGCGCTGCCTTGCCTGCCCTCACCTGGTTGCAACCTGCGCTGCCAAGCGACCGACCCGACGGCTGGCTTCTGATGAACCACACCCTGGAGCTTGAGAACATCAGCAAAAGCTACGATCACTTCGTAGCGGTGGACCATCTGTCGTTCCAGATCCGGCGAGGGAGCGTGTATGGCCTGTTGGGCCCGAATGGCGCGGGCAAGACCAGTTCGCTGCGCATGATGATCGGCATCACGCTGCCGGACTCGGGTGAGGTGCGGATCTTCGGCGAGAAGTTCCGCCGTCAGCTGCTCATGCGCATCGGCTATCTGCCTGAGGAACGCGGCCTGTACCGCAAGATGAAGCTGCTGGACCAACTGGTGTTCCTGGCCGAGTTGAAGGGAGTCAGCGCCAGGGATGCGGCGCACCGAGCTGCGTCCTGGTGTGGCCGGCTGCAACTCGGCGACTGGATGCACAAGAAGGTGGAGGAGCTCTCCAAGGGCATGCAGCAGAAGGTGCAGTTCATTGCCGCCATCCTGCACGATCCCGACCTGCTCATCCTCGACGAGCCGTTTGCCGGACTCGATCCGGCGAATGCGGTGGTGCTGAAAGACGTCCTGCTGGAACAGAAGAAGGCGGGTAAGACCATCCTCTTCTCCACCCACCGCATGGACCAGGTGGAGCGGCTGTGCGACAGCATCTGCCTGATCAATCACGGCAAGGCCGTGCTGGAGGGCGAGCTGAAGCAGATCAAGGCAAAGTACGGCAAGAATAATGTGCAGCTTGAATACGAGGGCGATGGCAACTTCCTGGACGAGAGCCCGCTCGTGGAGCGCTGCAACAACTACGGAAACTACGTCGAGGTGCGGCTGAAGCCGGGCGCGGATCCCCAGGAATTGTTGCGGCTGGCGGCGTCGCGGGCGCGGGTGAACAAGTTCGAGCTGGTGGAGCCCTCGCTCGAGGAAATCTTCATCGACGTCGTGGGGGCGGGGAATGCGTAACGTGTGGCTGATCATCCGCCGAGAGTACGTGGAACGGGTGCGCACCAAGGCATTCTTGATCAGCACGCTGATTCTGCCGCTCTTCATGCTCGCGGTGACGGTGCTGCCGGCTAAGCTGGCGGGGATGAAGGCGGAGGGAACGCGGCACATCGTGGTGGTTACCTCCAGGTCGTCGCTGGGGGAAGCGGTAAAACGCCAACTCACCAAGGGGACGGAGGCCGAAGGAGCCTATCGCATCGAGATCGATGACAGGGTCACCGAGGGCGAGCGTGAGCTCTTGCGGTCGCGGGTGAGCGACGGTTCGCTGGACGGGTTTCTGTGGCTCTCCGACGATGCCATTGCCAGCCGCAAAGTCACCTACGCGGCGCGCGAGACCAGCGATTTCATCGAGGATGCGGGGCTGGGGTCGGCGCTCACTGTGGCGCTGATGAAGGAGAGGCTGGCCGAGCGCGGCATCGCCGGGGCCGACGCCGAAAACCTGCTGAAAGACGTCAACGTGGAGACGGTGAAGATCCAGAAGGGCAAGGAGAGCAGCGCGGGCGGAATGCAGCAGTTCTTCACCAGCTTCATGATGGCGTTTCTGCTGTATTTCACGCTCCTGGTGTACGGTATGGCCGTGATGCGGTCAGTGCTGGAAGAGAAGAGTTCGCGGGTGATGGAGGTCGTGCTGTCCTCGGCAACCTCCCGGCAACTGATGGCGGGCAAGGTGCTGGGCGTGGGCGCAGTGGGCTTGACGCAGATCGCGATTTGGCTGGTGATCGCCGGCGCGCTGGCCACTCCTGGCCTGGCTGCCAGCCGCGAGATGCGCGCCTGGCTGCAGTTGCCTCCCCTCACCATCGCGGCCTTCTGCCTGTTCTTTGTGCTCGGCTACCTGCTCTACAGCGGGATGTATGCCGCTCTGGGCGCGATGGTGAACTCCGAGCAGGAGGCGCAGCAGTGGCAGTTCTTCGTCACCCTGCCCATCGTGGTGCCGATCGTGATGCTGACCTTCGTGATTCGCCAGCCCAACTCCACCATCTCCACCTGGGCCTCGATGGTGCCGTTCTTCGCGCCCATCTTGATGTACCTGCGCATCGTTGTGCAGACGCCGCCCCTGTGGCAGATTGGGCTGTCGCTGGCCGTCCTGGTCGCGACGATCTACGGGGTGCTGGTGGTGTGCTCGCGCATCTACCGGGTGGGTATTCTCATGTACGGCAAGCGCCCAACGCTGCCGGAGATCGTAAAGTGGCTGCGCTACGCATGAAGCCGGAGCCGGCGTGAGGTTGAGCCGGCTGCGTGCCTGCGGGTGAGCGGAATTCAGGCAATGGAAGTAGTCAGTCCTCCAGTCGCGCGCGAAGAAGCAGAAATCGAAACCACCAGCTTCTCGCTTCGTCAACGTCTGCTGCTGCGGCTGGTCAGCTGGGCGGGCGCGCTGTTCATCCGCTTGATCGCGCCGACGCTGAAATACACGGTGAGCATCGAGGAAGGCGGGCCGGCCAGCGAATTTCTCAAGACCGCCGTCTATGTCTTCTGGCATCGCTGCACGGTTGCGGCCTGCTATCACTTTCGCGGTCGACAGATCGGAGTCATGACTAGCCGCAGCTTCGACGGCGAGTACATCGCGCGCATCATCTCCCACTTCGGCTACGAGCCCGTAAGGGGCTCCAGCAGCCGTGGAGGAGTCCGCGCCCTGCTTGGAATGCATCGTGTGATCGATGCCGGGCGCGCTGTGGCCTTCACCATCGACGGCCCGCGCGGCCCCATGTACGTCGCCAAGCCCGGAGCAGTCCTGCTGGCCCGAAACACCCAGACGCCGATCGTCGCCTTTCACATCGCTGCCGAAAAATGTTGGGTACTCCATTCGTGGGACCGATTCATGCTTCCCAAGCCGTTTTCGCGCATGCACCTCCGGCTGAGCCGCGCGATCGACGTCCCCCGCGACGCAGACAACGCCGCCATGGAACGCCTGCATGCAGAGATGCAGGCGAGCCTGGACCGCGTAAGGCTGGAGGCGGAGGCGCGGGTGAGCGGGGATCGGTGATCCGGTAGTGGCGATCGGATCATTTCAAGATGGTGGTATTTGACAGCCTTCCTGTCGCACAGTAGAGTCGTACCCCTTGGCGGCACAGGCCGCGTAGTTCTTTTCCAATCCTCGGTTCGCGCGCTCTGAACACGTTCCGGCGCCCTGCGCCGGACGCGAAGGCTTCCGCTGCTGACTGGACGGAGGTTTTGCAAGAGCTGGGAAGCGGGTGAGAATCCCGCGCTGCCGCGCAACTGTAAGCGACCGCGACTCGCAGAAGCGAGTCACGAGTGCGGTCGGCCACTGTGGCTTCGCCATGGGAAGGTCGGCCGGATTAGGTTTTGTCGCAAGCCAGGAGACCGGCGCGAATCGTCCCCATTCAACCCCTTTCGCGTGCAAAGGAGGATGAAATGTTTCGCTTTCGCACTGTTCCGGCCGTTCTTCTTTTCCTTTCTGCGTCCCTGCTTGCAACCGATCTGAAGATTCGTGTGGTGGATCCGCATGGCGCAGTGGTGCGGGGAGCGCGGACGATCGCCTATCGCGGAGAGAGTTCTACCCCTGTGGGAGTCGAGGCTACATCCGCCGAGGGCTTGGCTGTCTTTCGCGGGCTCAACGCGGGTGAGTATCGCGTGGAAGTGCTGGCAGCCGGGTTCGCTCCGCAGAGCGCGGTCGCCGTAGCTCCGCAGGCTGAGGCCCTGATCATCTCGCTGAGCGTGGCTGTCCAGGCGGAGAGCGTGGTGGTGAGCGCGACGCGCGCCCCAATCCCCAGCGATGAGAGTGGCGCCGAGAGCAACGCGCTGGAGGGAGCGCAGCTCGAAACCATCCATCCGGTGGCGGCTGCCGATGCCCTGCGATTTCTGCCGGGCGTCGTTTTGGGGCAGAACGGGAGGCGGGGCAGCCTCAGCTCTCTGTTCGTGCGCGGAGGCGAGTCGCGCTACAACAAGGTGATCGTCGATGACGTGACCATCAACGATCCCGGGGGCACATTTGACTTCGGTGTGGTGCCGACCCAGGAGTTCGATCGGCTGGAATTCGTGCGCGGGGCCGAGAGCTCGCTCTACGGCTCCGACGCCATGACCAGCGTAGTGCAGTTCTGGACCCGCAGCGGCAGCAGTGCGCTTCCGGAGCTGAGTTTCGGCGCCGATGGCGGAAACTATGGCACAGCGCACGGCTACGCCTCGCTTTCCGGAGCGCGCGGGCGCCTCGATTACAACCTGTTTGTCGACCAGTTCAACACTACCGGCCAGGGGATCAACGACGACTATTCCAACTCGTCGCAGGGAGCGAATCTGGGAGTGCTGATTACGCCGCGTGTGTTTTTCCGCTTGCGCACCCGGCACTCCAACAACCGGTCTGGTGTGCAGTCGTTCTGGAACTTCAACGGGCAGCCGCTCATTCCTCCAGACAGCGACCAGCGTGCGCGGCAGAACAACTTTCTGGCCAGCGCGGCGCTGAACATTGCCGGGCCCTCTCGTCTCCAGAATCGCCTGGTGGGATTCGAGTATCACCACCGGCGCAGCAACGTGGACACGTTCATGGACCCCGGGCGCGTGTCGCCCCTGTTCGGCAGCATCGATTTTCCCTTCTCCGACTTCGCCAACATCAACCGCGCAGGCCTGGAATATCAGGGCGATTATCTGGCGCGAAGCTGGGCGCGCACCACCTTCGGCTACCGTTTCGAGGATGAGAACGGATTCGTCGGTGATCTGACGGCGCCTCCCCTCAGCCACGGCCTCCGATTGAACCACGCCGTGTTCGGACAGGAGACGCTCATTTTCAGCCGCTTCTCGCTGGTGGCGGGGCTCCGCTTCGAACACAACGGCAGCTTCGGAAACAAGCCGGTGCCGCGCGTGGCCGCCAGCGCCCTTGTGTTGCGGGGAGGAGAGTCTTTTTCCGGTACCCGGCTGCGCTTCTCCTACGGGCAGGGGATCAAAGAACCGCGCCTGGAGGAGAGCTTTGGAATCGGAGGCTTCGGTATCATTCCCAATCCCAACCTCAAGCCGGAGGAGACGCGCGCCTTCGAAGCGGGAGTGATACAGAGCTTCCACGGAGGCAAGTATTCGCTCAGCGCCACGTACTTCAACAACCTGTTCACCAACAAGATCGATTTCAATTTCGATCCGGTAACCTTCGTCAGCCAGTACGTGAACATCAATGAGGCGCTGGCGCACGGGGCGGAGGTAGAGTTTCAGGCTCGTCCGACCACGCGCCTGGCTGTGACCGCCTCCTACACCTACGATTCGACGCAGGTGCTGAAGGCGCCCAATGCCACCAATACCCTGCTGCTGCCCGGAGCTCCCCTGTTGCGCCGTCCGAAGCATTCGGGGACGGTGCTGGTGACGTATCTGCGTTCGCGCTGGGGCGCGAACCTGGGAGTCGTGGCGGTGAGCCGGCGTCCGGACTCCGACTTTGAGGGATTGCAACCGCCAGTGACGTATTCGGCGGGGTACGGGCGCGTGGATTTAGGAGGTTGGTACGCCCTGACCCATCGCGTCACGGGCTACGCGAATTTGGAGAATGCCTTCGACCGCCAGTATGAAGAGGCAGCTGGTTATCCGGCGCTGGGAGTGAACATTCGCGCGGGATTGCGCTTCAGGATTGGGGGCGAGTAGGGGAAATGCCAATCAGGGAACGGGAATCGGCTAACCGCCTCGCCAGGTTCTGACATTGCGCGACACTGAACTGAGAAGAGGTCTTTATTCCGGTTTCTGCGAACGGGAGCGGCTTCAACCACGCTGACCGCAACCATCGCCGGATTACAGAACTGCGCGCGAGGCTACGTACGTACGCGTGATGCGGTCGTGCCAGCAGAGCGTGTCGGGATCGTAGAAGGCCCACAGGAAACCCAGTCCCGCGGGGCAGCACGAAACCAGCAGCATCAGCGCCCGGTACTGTCTCAGGCGCCTGATCACCGGCTTTCCCTCGAAGTGCAGAATGCGCAGCCGCGTCAACTGCATGCCCGGCGTTATGGCGGCGTACACCAGAAAAAGATACTGGTAGAGAATCCAGAGCATAGCAGGCACCCGCAGGGCCATCGCGATGCTGGTTCGCTTGTCGGGGAGGAGCGGACCCATGCCGGTCCTGAGTGCTATAAACACGAAGGCTGCGGCCCCAGCCAGAACGATCGCAGCGTCCAGCGACGCAGCCAGTATTCGGCGCGATACCGATGCGACCTGCAGCGGCAGTTCCATGGGCTGATTGCTGCTCTCCAGCGGCGCTTCCAGACGCAGACCGTCCAGCGGCGGCGGGGCCAGGGGAACACTTTCTGGAACATCGAGGATCCTGGGTGAGCTCGGCACGGGCTCGGCCAGCTCGGTCACGGCGTGCGTCATGTAGGAAGGACGGGGGAACTCAATCAGCTTGCCCTGCTCGGGAACTGGACCCCGCTGCGGCCGTGATGGGGGAACGGCCTCCTCCGCAACCTCCGATTCTTCCGCCTCCGGCTCAACCTCAGGCGGCGACTCTTGCAGGGCCGTAGCGGCGTTCGAAGGCGAATGGGCCACAATGGTCCCGGTGTCCGCGCCCGTCAAGGGCTCAGGCGATTCGGCGGGCGATCCAACGTCGAAGGGATACTCCGGCTTCAGGAAAACGTGATTGCCGGTGGTGGATTCGAAGCTGAGGCGCAGCGAACCCTGACCAGCCCTGCGGTGCCGCTTGGCCTTGTAGCTGCGGATGCGCGAAGCGACCTGATCCTTCCACAACTCGGGATCGTCATCCGAAGCTTCGATGCCTTCGCCGGCAGAACCGTCTTCAGCGTGAGCCACGGCAATTGAGACGTCCGAGTTCTCCATGAGGTCAGTGGTCGCATTCTCTGGGCCCACAACCGCTGCCAGGCTTGCGCCCGCCAACTGCTGCGGCTCGCTATCGATCTCTTGTGCGCTGGGCGCCTCATCCTCGAGACTGGAAGCAAACTGCTGCTCGCTGGGATCGTACTCTTCGGGATCCACGAGGACGATGCTGCGCGACACAGGCTGCTTGGCCGGTGTACAGCGGCAGCGTTCGCCACAGATCGGACAGGCCATCGCGTGTAGAGAAAACGCCGAGCTGCGGCCAGTCATCGCCATCCATCGCGGGTTCACGGCTGCTGATTTTCTTTCCCAGCAGGACGTGTTACCTTGCCCGAGGTGTCCCCTGCGCGCCGTCCGCGACGATGCTGCTGCCTTCGCCGGGCCGTTGCCGGTGGGAAGGCTCACGCCCACGCGATGACGTTCCGCATCCGAATCCTTATCACGGCCCTCTGCATTTGTCATCAACTTGCCTTACCCCGCCTAGTTACCAGCCAGTTGCCGCGCCTCGCGGTGCCGCCGCAAATCGAAGAAGTCACGATCAAAGCGGAGCAGCAGGAGAAAGTCGGCGACGTATATCACCTGCGGGGAAACGTGGAGGTCGAATTCCGCTCCTTCGTGATTCGCGCCGACCAGGTTACGTACAACTCCGACACCGGAGAGGTCAGTGCCGAAGGACATTTCGTCTTTGACGGCGGCCTGCACGACGAGCACATCGAGGCTACGCACGGCACCTACAACGTGCAGACCGACTCGGGGACGTTTTACGACGTGGCCGGGAGCACCGGCGCACGCGTTCGGGGTGCCAACGTGCTGCTCACCTCGTCCAATCCCTTCACCTTTGCGGGAGAAGTGGTGGAAAAAACCGGGCCCGACCACTTCGTGGTTCACCACGGCTACGTCACCTCCTGCCAGGTGAGCGACCGCAAATGGACCTTCAATTCCGAAAGAGTGGTGGTCGAGGTTGGCCAGGATGCCAAGCTCTACCACAGCAACTTCCGCTTCTTCCGCGTTCCCCTGATCTACTTTCCCTACGCCCGCCTGCCGGTGGAGAAGATCGGACGGCAGTCCGGATTTCTGATCCCGGTGCTGGGACAGTCTTCGCGCAAAGGCACGATCATCGGCGAATCGGTTTACTGGGCGATCAATCGCAGCATGGATGCGACCATCGGGGCTGAGTACTTTTCCCATCGCGGCTGGGCGCAGCATGGGGAATTCCGCGTCAGGCCGAGCGAAACTTCCTATCTCAACGTCCACTACTTTGGCGTGCTGGATCGGGGCTTTGGCTCCGCCCAGGCAACCCCGGGGACGCCTGCAGGGTGCGTAAGCATAAGCGCTTCGGGGAGCTGCAATCAGGGGGGAGAGGAGGCCAACATCAGCGGCGAGGCCCGCTTGGCGCACGACATCCGCGCGGTGGCCGATCTGAATTATCTCAGCTCGTTCGTGTTTCGCCTGGCGTTTGCCGAATCCTTCACCCAGGCCGTGAATTCGGAAGTCAAGTCGGTGGCGTTCGCTTCCAAGATCTACAACGGATTCTTCTTTAACGGCATGGCCTCGCGCTACCAGAACTACCAGAGCACGAATCCGGGAGATCTGATTACCATCATCCATGCGCCCAGCGTGGATCTGGGGAGCGTGGAGCACCGGCTGGGTCCCACGCCGCTCGAGTGGTCGTACGACTTCAGTGCCCAGGGGGTCTCGCGGCGCGAGCCCGACTTTGTCACCGACAACCTGGTCGGTCGCGTTGACGTGCATCCCCGGATTGCCGCTCCCCTGCACTGGCAGGGATGGGATTTCCGTCCCGAGCTGGGGCTGCACGACACCTACTACACGCAAGACCGCATCCCTGGCGCCGGCATCGGCACACCGGGCACCGGCACGGTGAATCGCCGGGCTCTGGAAACTTCGTTCGAGATTCGGCCGCCCTCGCTCTCCCGCATCTACCAGCGCAAGCTTCGCAATTACAGCATCAAGCACATCATCGAGCCGCGCGTGGTCTATCGCTACGTCACCGGGGTAGACAACTTCGCCAACATCATCCGCTTCGACGCCCAGGACATCGTCAGCAACACCAACGAACTCGAATACGGTGTGATCAATCGCATTTACGTGAAAGGCGGCAAAGACAAGAACTGCGAAGTGCCCATGCTGCCGCCCAGTGAGGGTCCTCAACGGCCTTCCCTGCCCACCACCTCGGCCGAGCAGCAGATTCGCGCCGCCGGACAGACCACCTGCCAGGTCGCCAGCGCGAGAGAGATCATCACCTGGGAGATCAAGCAGAAGTATTTCTTCGATCCCAACTTCGGCAACGCGCTGGTCACCGGCCAGCGCAACGTCTTCACCACCACCGCGGAATATGCTGGCATTGCCTTCCTTACCGATCCCCGCAACTTCACTCCCATCGTGTCGCGGCTACGGATCAAGACGACGCCCAAGACCGACGTGCAGTGGGAGCTCGACTATGACACCAAGAAAGGACGCATCAACGCCAGCACCGCCATCCTCAGTTACCGCGTGGGAGACTTCTACGTGGCGGGAAGCCATTCCTATTTCCTCACCCCAGGCGAGGTTGCGGTCTCCACACCTGCCCCCGCCCCCACCGACTTCAACCAGTTCCGCTGGCTGGTGGGATACGGCAACCCCAACAAGCGGGGACTGAATGCCGCAGTCAACCTTGGGTTTGACGTCAACACTAATTTTCTGCAGTACTCCGCCGTGCAGACCAGCTACAACTGGGACTGCTGCGGGCTGAATTTTGAATACCGGCGCCTCGCTCTGGGCCAGGTGCGCAACGAAAACCAGTACCTCTTTGCGTTGACTCTTACCAATATCGGGACCTTCGGAACCCTGCGGCGCCAGCAGCGCCTGTTCTGACGGAAGTTTCCGCCTCGCCACCGCGAACCGCGTTTTCGGCTAAGATAATTCCGTGGATATCCACGCCAAGCGGGCGATGTTGCAATCGGCCTTGGGCCGTTATGGCAGAACTCTGATCGCTTACTCCGGAGGGGTCGACTCCGCTTACCTCGCCTGGGAGGCCCACCGCACACTGGGCGCGAACATGCTCGCGGTGATAGCCGATTCGCCCTCGCTGGCCCGCTCGCAACTGAAGGATGCCATCGATTTTGCTCAGGAGCACGCGATTCCCCTGGAGATTATCGCTACCTCCGAAATGGAGCGCGAGGAATACATACGCAACGACAGTCAGCGATGCTTCTATTGCAAGGATGAGCTGTTCACCCTGATGGAGCTTTTTCGCCGGCAGCGCGGCTTCGACGTCATTGCCTACGGCGTGAACCTCGACGATCAGGGAGACTTCCGGCCGGGCCAGGCGGCGGCTCATCAGCACGGAGTTGCAGCGCCGCTGCTGGAGGCGGGGCTCACCAAGCAGGAGATCCGCGATCTGGCGCGCGCGGCGGGCCTGCGCATCTGGGACAAGCCTGCTTCCGCCTGCCTTTCATCCCGTATCGAGTAC
>DATHDM010000365.1:0-15756 GCA_035319065.1 Terriglobales bacterium | reverse complement strand
CCGGGGACGAGGTGGATCAACAAGAAGACAACGGACACGACCACCCAGATCACGGGGAGGGTGTAGAGGAGGCGCGAAGCCAACAGGCGCAGCACGTCAATCGATCCTTGAACCCAGGATGGCTATTTTCGGGCTCCAGCTTCCTGATGGCTGAGCACCTGCTGCTCGGGAGCTTCGACCTTCACCCGCGCAACGCGGCGGCCCTCCATCTCCAGAACGGTGAAGCGGCGGCCCTGGAACTTCACAACATCTCCCACGCGCGGGAGCCTCTGGAGTTCCGCCAGGATGAAACCGGCGAGAGTTTCGAAGCCCTGATCGCGCGGCAGGACTACGTGATAGAGGGTCTCCATGTCGCGGATGTTCACCGATCCGTCGAGCACCATGGTCGCTGCGCCCGGAGCCAGGGGCTGCAGGGCGATGTCGAATTCGTCCTCAATCTCGCCGACGAGTTGCTCGAGCACGTCTTCAACGGTGATCAATCCCGCAGTGGATCCGAATTCGTCCACCACTACCGCCAGGTGACGCTTGCTCTGTTTGAATTCCAGGAGCAGATCCGGAAGCAGCTTGGTCTCAGGAATCACAAGCACATCGCGCATGATATTGCGGACCTGCATGCGCTCCAGACGCATGGCGCTTTCACTTTCCTGATACATCAAGCGCAAGCGCATCCAGCGGGAAATATCTTTGCTGTAGAGGAGGCCGATGATGTGTTCCGGACCGCGAATGGGGTCATAGACGGGGACCCGGGAATGCTGCTCTTCGACCACCCGCGACATGGCCTCAGCCAACGACAGGTCGGCGGGCAGGGAGAAAATTCGCTGGCGCGGCACCATTACTTCGCGCACGCTGATGTTGCCCAGTTCCAGAGCGCGCAAAATGAGGTCTTCCTGGAAGGCCGGCATCATGCCAAAACGGCGAGAAGCCGTAACGATCTGTTTCAACTCCTCGGTGGAGTGGACTCCGCCTTCGCGGATTTGCTGGATACCGAACAAACCGAGCACCAGCTGCGAGGAGCGGGTCATCAGGCGGAGGAAGGGCCGAGTCACGGTCATGAAGAAGTCCATGGGAGCCGCCACCGCCAGAGCCACGCGCTCGGAGCGCTGCAGGGCCAGGGACTTGGGCACGACTTCTCCCAGGATGACCAGCAAGTAAGTAATCAGGCAGAAGGAGGTAACAATAGCCAGCCCGTGAGCGTAGAGGCGGGCGTAGGGGACATGGCCGATCCAGGTCTGGAAGAGCGCGGCCAAAACGGGCTCGCCAATCCAGCCCAGAGCCAGGCTGGTCAGGGTTACTCCCAACTGCACCGCATTCAGCAGATCGGTGAGCGAGGCGTGAAGTTTCTGCACCGTGCGCGCGCCGATACGGTGCTCCTCGATCAGTTGCTGGATGCGCGCACTGCGAATGCTGACCAGAGCAAATTCCGCGGCGACAAAAAAGGCATTAGCCGCCACCAGCAGCAGCACCGCCAAAACCCTGAGCAGAACGGACGCCAGCATTAAGTGGCGATTCTAGCACCCGGAAGGGGGAGCCTGGCGCAGGGGAACGAATCATCCCTAAGTCCATCTCGGTAGGGGACTTGACCGGAGGAACCAGGCGGATGGCTGGTGACAAAGCGGCAAGTTCAGGACCGTCTCGGAACTCGGTCCCAGAAAAAGTCCCAGACTGGTCCAGGGTTGCTTTCCTTTCATCGAGTTGGTTGTCTAATCTGGGAGTTAGCGATATGCGTGTAATTCCGGAACCAGTGAGTCGTCTTTAAGTTGAACGCGGGTTGCGGGTTTTAAGCAATATCATTAATCGAGGAACAAACCAGTCCATCGCGACGTACTAACAGGCAGCAGGAGGGTGCTGTGGCAAACGGTAACGGCAAAAAGAAGAAGAAGCGGCTGATTTACCTGATTGGGTCCATTGTCGGGATCCTAGTAATTGTTCTGGCCGTGGTGGCCGCTACCCGCGGCGGCACCAAGATCGATCCCTCCAAGCTGGGCAAGGTGGAAAAAGGAGACCTGGCGAAGAGCGTGGTCGCCACTGGAAAAGTGGAGCCCATCACCAAGGTGGAGATCAAGTCGAAGGCCAGCGGCATCGTCAAGAAGCTCTACGTGGACACAGGCGACAAGGTGAAGGTGGGGCAAGTCCTGGCCGAACTGGACAAGGCGGAAATCGAGGCGCAGGTTCGTTCCCAGAAAGCCAACCTGGAAGCCGCCGAGGCCAGCCTGCATTCCACCGAAGCCGACTACCAGCGCGCCAAGGTTGATGCCGAGGGACCGGATATTCCCATGCTGCAGCGGGCCTATGAACGGGCGCAAAAGATGGCGAAGGAAGGTGTAGTTTCCGAAGCCAATCTCGACGATGCGCAAAAGGCATACGAACTCGCGGTCAACAAGCGCGACGTGGCGCGGGCGCAGATGGGGGTGTTGAAAGCCAAGATTTCGCAGGCAAGTGCCCAAGTGCAGAGCGCCAGTGCGCAGCTCAAGCAACTGGAAGAGCAGTACAGCTACACCACCATTGTCGCGCCGATTGATGGCGTGGTGCTCTCCCGCGACGTGGAGATGGGCGACGCCGTGAGCTCGATCCTGGTACTGGGCTCGTCCGCTACCCTGATGATGACGCTGGGCGATATCAGCGAGGTTTACGTTAAGGGCAAAGTGGACGAGAGCGACATTGGCCGCGTCTATCTGGGACAGCCGGCCCGCATCAAGGTGGAATCCTTCAAGGACAAGACTTTTACCGGCAAAGTCACCAAGATCTCGCCCATGGGAGTGGAGAAAGACAACGTCACGACGTTCGAAGTGCGGGTATCGATCAACAATCCGGGAGGCGAGCTGAAGGCGGCGATGACGGCGAATGCGGAGATCATCCTGGATGAGCACAAGGGCGTGCTGATGATTCCGGAAGGCGCGGTTATCTACGACAAAGACAAGAAGTCGTTCGTGGAGATACCTGCACCCAACCAGAAGGACGGCAAGAAGAAGATCGCCGTGAGCCTGGGCATTTCCAACGGCGCCAAGGCGGAGGTCCTGGGAGGACTGAAGGAAGGGGACCAGGTCGTACTGCAATAATTCTGCCATCAACGGCGCGCTCAACCCAGTCTGCGCCGCGGCCCCGGCCAGGGATGGCAGTGCCAGGGGTTTCTGTGGACCCTCCAGCGCAGAGACCCCTCTCTCAAACAGGTTATGGTTGAGCGGATCGGGCTTGGGCTCCGACAGGGGAGGAGTGTGATGAAACCGCGCTACCTACTGCTGATCGCATCGATGATGGCTTGCACCTTACTGCCAGCATTGGCCGATTCACGAGCGGAAGGCTCGTTTGACCGCACACTCAGCGTGAGCGGGCCGGTGGACCTGGATGTGGAAACCGGCTCCGGCAGCATAGAAATACGCTCCGCAGCGGCCAGCAGCGTTGTGATTCACGGCCACATCCGCGTGAGCGGTTGGAGTTGGTTTGGGGGTGACAGCGGGGACAGGGTGACGCGCCTGGAGAAGAATCCCCCCATCGAGCAGAACGGGAATTCGATTCGCATTGGCCGGATCCATGATTGGGATCTGCGGCAGAACATCTCGATCAGCTATGTGATCGAAACTCCGGCGCAGACGCGGGTAACTTTGCAATCCGGTTCGGGAAGCCAGACGGTGGTGGGAGTGAACGGGCCGGTGCATGCCAAGACCGGCTCCGGCTCGGTGCGCATCGAGCAGGCGCGGTCGGACGTCGAGGCGAGCACGGGATCGGGGTCAATCGACCTGAATGAGATCCACGGTGGTGTGCGGGCCAACGCCGGCAGTGGTTCGATCCGCGCCCAGGGAGTTGCAGGAAGCTTCCGCGGCAGCACGGGAAGCGGCCACATCGAACTGGCTCAAACGGCTCCCGGCTACGTGGACGCCGAAACCGGCTCCGGCTCGTTGCGCCTGGAAAATGTGCAGGGAAATCTGCATGCCAGTACCGGCAGCGGAAGCATCACAGCGGGCGGCCAGCCCAGCGGGAGTTGGGAATTGCGCAGCGGATCGGGAACCATCTCGGTGAAGGTTCCAAACGATGCGCGCTTCGATCTGTATGCCCACACCAGCTCAGGGAGCCTGCAACTGGATGTTCCGGTGGAAGTGCAAGGAGAGATCAGCAAGAAGGAGATTCGCGGGAAGGTTCGCGGGGGCGGCAATTTTGCGCTGAACGTGCATACCGGATCGGGAAATATCCGCATACAGTGAGCCATCATCGACAAATGGCGGTTCCGGACTCGAAAAAGCGTCGCGCAAGCGACGCTTTTTGTTTTGCTTTCGGTAACCGCTCTTGCGTATGCGAAGGTTGCAGCGGCTTGACTTCGATTGCAAGCGCACGCTAACTTCGCCGTGGTCCCAAACGGACCTGAGGTTGCATCCCCAGGGAGCGAAAGAGGCGAGAGTGGCCGTAGAACGGATCATCACCTTCACCACCGATTTCGGCATAACCGACCATTACGTGGGCACGATGAAAGGGGTGATCCTGAACATCAATCCCCATGCCCGCATTGTAGATATCAGCAACACGATTCAATCCTATGACGTCCTGGACGGGGCATTGACGATTGCCCAGGCGTACGGCTATTTCCCTTACGACACGGTGCATATGGTGGTGGTGGATCCGGGAGTGGGAACTGCAAGGCGCCCGCTGCTGGTGCGGACGGAGCGTTTTCTGTTTCTGGCTCCCGACAATGGCGTGCTGTCGTTCGTCTTTGAGCGCGAGACCGAGCGCCTGCAGGTACGGCACATCACGGCAGAGCATTACTACCTGAAGCCGGTGAGCCAGACCTTTCACGGACGCGATGTTTTTGCGGCGGTGGCGGGATATCTGAGCAAAGGAGTGGATGTCGCAAGCTTTGGGGATGAAATCACCGATTTTGTCCGCTTCGCCGCGCCCAAGCCGAAGCCGGTCAACCATCAGACCATCAAGGGCATCGTGCTGAAGGCCGACAAGTTTGGCAACCTAATCACCAACATCACGCCCCAGGACCTGCCGCAGCTGTTCACTACGGAACCCCCCGCCTTCAAGATTGCGATCGGCAAGAGTGAGATCACGAAGATGAAGACGGCTTACGCGCAGGGTACGCCGGGAGAGGTATTCGCCATTTTGGGGAGCATGGGCTTCCTCGAGATCGCCGCCAACCGGGGCTCGGCGGCGCGGTTGGTGGGTGCGGAAAAGGGCAGCGACGTCAGCGTCCAGGTTGGGGGAGGCACGAAGCCATAGGTCGCGTCGTGGCTCGAGATGGCAAGCTCAGAGTGTGACGGGGGGAGCCGATTCACGAGCGGGCGGCGATCCTTGTTTTGGGGCGGGCGTAGTGCTCCATTTCAGAGGTCCATTTCAGAAAGCGCAGCATCTCTTTCCGCTCCCGCCACAGGAAGCCCCAGAACTCAAAGAAGCCAACCTGGTTCATCTTGACGCCACAATAGGTCTCGATACGCCAGCGCAGATACGGACTGCGCCACGGCGCCAGCCGGTGGCCGCGGGTGGAGCCCCACAGAAAACGCAGAATGGAACGCATGCGGTTTCTTCAGTCTATCAGTTCGGGATGAGGGCGCGGATGAACCCGGCCGCGCATGGCCGCTGGAATCGCTCTGCTAGAATTTTGTGGAACATACGAGGCGCCTGAATGAGCAGCGAAGCGGCACGGGAGAAGGCAGAAGATCTCTATTACCAGGCGCTCGATCTGTTTGCCGACGGCAAGCATGCGGAGGCCATCGATCAGTACCAGCGGTCGATTGCAGCCGATCCGACCTTCACCGAGGCGATGCACGGCCTGGCCCGCGCCTACCAGGAGACCAACCAGTTTGACGCAGCGATTGCGGTCGCTCAGAGGATTGCGGAAATCGATCCGGAGGACGTCCTGGCTCATACCAGCCTGTCCATCCTGTATCAGAAGAAGGGGATGGTGCCGGAGGCGGAAGCCGAGGGCAACAAGGCGCGGATTCTGGGCTGGAAGCAACAGCTGAAGAAGAAATAGCAGTCAGCAGTCAGTGCTGATTGCTGACTGCAGCTTTCTTACAACTCGTATTTCTTCAGCAAGTGCCGGAATGAGCGGTAGGAGAGCTTGAGGAGTTCGGCGGCGCGCGTCTGCACTCCGTTGGACTGGCGCAAGGCAGCGCGGATCAGGTCGCGCTCCAGATCGGCCACATAGCGCTCCATGTCGAGACCGTCGGAAGGAATGGAAGTGTGACCATTGCTCCCGATGGGCCCGTTACTGGTGCGGGCTTTGGGCCGCTCCGAGGGCAACTCGATGCGCAGCTCTTCCCCGGTCTCCAACGCTACCGCGCGCTCGATAGCATTTTCCAGTTGCCGCACGTTGCCCGGCCATTCGTACTCGGAGAGCGCGCGGACGGATTCGCCTGCCAGGCGCACGATCTGCTTGCCTGCCGCGGGAGCATATTTTTTCAGAAAATGATTGGCCAGCAGGGGGATGTCTTCCGGGCGCTCGCGCAAGGGAGGAACGGTAATCGGAATCACGCTCAGGCGATAGTAGAGATCCTCGCGAAACTGTCCCTGAGCGACCAGTTCGTCCAGATTCTTGTTGGTGGCAGCGATCACGCGCACGTCGATGGAGATTTCGTCGGTACCGCCGACCGGACGCAGGCACCGTTCCTGCAGCACACGCAGCAGCTTCACCTGCATGGTGAGGCTCATCTCGCTGATTTCATCGAGGAAGATGGTGCCTTGGTTGGCAACTTCGAACAAACCCGCCTTGTTCTGGCTGGCGCCGGTGAAAGCCCCTTTCACATAGCCGAACAGTTCGCTTTCCAGCAGGGTCTCAGGAAAGGCTCCGCAATTAATGGACACAAAGGCTTCGGACGACCGCGGTGAGCAGGCATGGACGGCGCGAGCTACCAGTTCCTTGCCAGTGCCGCTCTCGCCGTGGATGAGTACGGTGCTGCCGGTGGTGGCCACGCTGCGCACCGTCTGCTTCAGCTTCTCCATCGCCGGGCTGACGCCCACGATGTTGTCGAGCGAGTTGCGGCCGGCAGCGTCCCGGCGCAGGGCAAAATTCTGCCGGCGCAGGCTTTGCTTTTCCACCGCGTTCTTGACCGCCAGCTTCACCTCATCGATGAGGCCGGGGCCCTTGCGGATGTAGTCGAAGGCTCCGCCGGCCTTGACCGCCAGCACCGCCGCCTCCAGGTCGTCCACCGCCGTGATGAGAACCACCAGTGAATCGGGAGAGACCGAGTGGGCGTAGCGCAGCACTTCGATGCCGTTGATGTGCGGCATGCGGATATCGGTGATGACGACATCAAACAAGGCCGAGTCGAGCTTCTTCTTGCCCGCTTCGCCGGAGGTGACGGTCTCGACGCGATGGCCCTCCTTGCGCAGCGAGATGTCCAGCATTTCGCAGATCGAGCGTTCGTCGTCGCAAACCAGAATGTTACCCATGACTCGCCTTCCCCGAGGTTGCAGCCGCCGCTCCGACTACCGCCGCCATCTCTGCCGGCGCCGGCAAATCCTTCACTGCCTCTGGCGCTTCGGAAACCGCTGAACGTTTCAGATGAATGGTAAATTCCGCACCCTGGCCGGGCGCCGAGCGCACCGCGATGCGCGCGTCGTGGGCCTGCACGATCTGGTACACGATGGCCAGCCCCAGGCCCGTGCCTCCGGAGAAGCCTGATTGAAATGGTTCGAAGATCTTCTCAATGTCGGGCCCGTGCATGCCATGTCCGGTGTCCTGGAAGCCGATCATCCAATGGCTCTCGGAACCGCGCAAGGACACGGTGACGGTGCCGCCTTCGGGCATGGCGCGGATGGCGTTCTCGCAGATGTTCCAGAAGACCTGCTTCATGCGGTTGGCGTCAGCGACGGCGCACGCCGAGCGGGCTTCCAGGTGACGGACGATGGTGACCGGCGGCTGAGCCTCGCGGAAGTTGTTTCCCAGAGAAGGCAGGCGGTTCTCCAACAGGGTGAGGGTGTCCTCCAGCAACGGGACGAGATCGACGTTGGCGAACTCGTACTGCTTTTCCCGGGTGTAGGTCAGAAAATCGGAGATGATGTTGTTCAAGCGCTCCGACTCCCGATTCACGATCTCCACCAGCATGCGTTGTTCGTCAGAGAGTACGGCCACATCGGACAGCACCTTCACCGACCCGGCGATAGAGGAAAGGGGATTGCGAATCTCGTGGGCAATGGCTGCCGCCATGCGTCCCACCGCCGACAGGCGATCGCGCAGGCGCACTTCGCGCTCCAGGCGGCGGATCTCCGTCAGATCGTCGAAGGTGTAGACGCTACCCATCACGCCCCGCTCGGGAACGGTGAGCACCGAGCAGATCATTCCAAAAGTCTTCTGCCGCTGGCGGCTGTTGGGGCAGATGGCGCGAACCTCGGCGTGCGAAGAGCCGTAATCGGGGCTGGGAAGCCGGTCCAAAAAGAGGTGGGCCACCGGCTGGCCCAGCAACTCGGCCGCAGGCCGGTTGAGCAGCTTTTGCGCGGCGGCGTTCACGAAGGTGACATGGCCCTCGTTGTCGGTGGTAATCAGGCCGCCGCTCATGGAATGAATGATGTTCTCGTGAAGCGCCTGCAGGTTCTCCAGGGCACCGCTCTTGTCCTTCAGTTGCACATCCACCTGCCGCAGCTTGCTCACCAGGAGGCCGGAGAGGTAGGCGATGGCCAGGTAAGCGAAGAAGCTGATGCCAATGGTCACCTGCAGCGAGCGCAGGTCGGGATGCGTGGCCGAGTAGGAGCGGATCACGTCGAAGTATGAAAGCTCCAGAAGCCCTCCGTAGAGGACGAAGGCCAGGCCGGCGACCAGGTAGGCCCAGGACTGCGGCAGCAGAATGGTGCCGACGATGATGATCAGGGGAAAGAGAAAGTTGAAGTAGCTGTCGATGCCGCCAGTGACGTACACCAGGACGGTAGCCAGTACCAGGTCCATCAGGACCTGTAGGCGAGCCTGGAACTTGAAGTCGCGCCAGATGAACGCCAAGGCGGCGAAAAAGACCGAGATGCTGTAGCAAACCAGGATGGCCACCACGAACAGCCGGCGCGGCACGGGGCTGGAGGTGAGCTCGGAGATGGCCAGCTGGATGCCGAACAGGAAGGTGATGATGATGATCCGGACCTTCACCAGCCAGGGGACCCAGGAAGCCTCATTGAGCTCGGCTCCCCGGTCCGGAGTCATTCTCGCGGGTTGTTGCCCTACACTCATACTGCCCGCCTCGAGCGAAGTTCTTGCCGGTTAGCCGGACAGCTTGGCGATCATGGAGAACAGCGGCATGTAGAGTGAGATCACGATGCCGCCGACGGCGACGCCGAGGAATGCGATCATCATCGGCTCCAGCAGGGTCAGCATGTCCTTGGTGGCGGCATCGACTTCGTCCTCGTAGAAGTCGGCGATCTTCTGCAGCATATTGTCCATGGCGCCGGTGGCCTCGCCCACGCCGATCATCTGCGTCACCATGTTGGGGAAGACGCCGCTCTCCCGCAGCGGATCCACGATGGTGCGGCCTTCCTCGATCGCCTTGCGTACGCGCATCAAGGCCTGCTCGAGAACGGCGTTGCCGGAGGTGCGGGCGGTGATGTTCAGGGCTTCCAGGATGGGCACGCCTGAAGTTAGAAGCGTTCCCAGGGTGCGGCTGAAGCGGGCCACGGCGATCTTTCTGAGCACCATGCCCAAGACCGGCAGCTTCAACATCATGGAGTCCCAGGCGTAGCGGCCCTTGGGATCCTTGCGGATCTGCTTGATGGCGAAAAAGATCAAGGCCATCGCCCCGAAAAAGACCCACCAGAAGCGGGAGACCGCATCGCTCAGACCCATGACAATGCGCGTGGGCAGCGGAAGGTCCACCTGCAAGCTTGCGAACAGGTTGACGAAGATGGGAACCACGAATTTCAGCAGGGCGCCCACAATCAGCACGGCAATGGAGACGACCGACACCGGGTAGATGAGCGCGGACTTTACCGCCGCCTTCAGCTTGACTGCCTTTTCCACGTAGGCTGCCAAGCGCTGCAGAATGGTGTCGAGGATTCCGCCCGTCTCACCAGCCTCGATCATGTTGGTGGTAAGGTCGTCGAAAATCTTGGGATAGCCGCGCATGGCGTTGGCCAGGGTGGCGCCGCCCTCAACGGTGGTGCGCACTCCGGTGAGCGCTTTCTGAAAGGCCGGATTCTCCTGATTGGCGGCAAGGATTTCCAGACACTGCACCAGGGGCAGGCCGGCATCGATCATCACCGAGAACTGGCGGAAGAAGATGGCAATATCTTTGGTCGCAACCTTGCCCGAGCCAAAGGTGGGAAAGGCGAACTCCTTGCCCTTTTCCTTGACGGTAGGGTTCAGGATGCGTTCCCGCCGCAGCAGGTCCTGGAGAACCTGCTTGTTTTCGGCCACGCGTTCTCCGGATACGCGCGCCCCGGCCAAATTCTTACCGCTGAATGTGAAAACTGGCATAAGCCACCTCGTTCGAATTCCGCAATGTAGCGGGGCGGTTCTACATTCCAATCAGGCGACCGCCCAAAAACCAGGAACTATCTTTTGGCCGCCACGGCACTGGCCGTGCGGTTGATACCCGCGCCTCGGTTGATCATCTCCTGCAATTCATCGGGCAGCGAGGAGCGCTGCAAGGCAGTATCCAGCGTGATCTGCTTGTTGAAATAGAGCGTCGCCAGAGACTGGTTGAAAGTCTGCATGCCGAACTTGTCCTGCCCCGACTGCATGGTGGAGTAAATCTGGTGAATCTTATCCTCGCGGATCAGGTTGCGAACCGCGGGATTGGGAATGAGGATCTCCATGGCCATCACCCGCCCCTGGCCACCCACCTTGGGCAACAGTGCCTGGCACAGGATGCCCTCCAGCACCATGGAGAGCTGGGCGCGAATCTGCGGCTGCTGGTGCGAGGGGAACACATCGATGATGCGGTTGATGGTGGAGGCGGCCGAGTTGGTGTGCAGGGTGGCAAACGTCAGGTGGCCGGTCTCGGCGATGCGCAGCGCGGATTCGATGGTCTCCAGATCGCGCATCTCGCCGATCAGCACCACGTCCGGGTCTTCGCGCAGCGCGGCGCGCAGCGCGGCGCTGAACGACTTGGTATCGGCGTGGACTTCGCGCTGGTTGACCAGGCAATTCTTGTGCTGGTGGACGAACTCGATGGGATCCTCGATGGTCAGGATGTGCTCGTGGCGCTCGCTGTTGACCTTGTCGAGCATGGCCGCCAGGGTGGTGGATTTTCCCGAACCCGTCGGTCCGGTCACCAGGATCAGACCGCGCGGCTTTTCGCAGAGCTTGGCTACGACCGGCGGCAGATTAAGCTGCACGAAGGACTTAATCTCGTAGGGAATCACGCGGAAGACCGCGCCACAGGCGCCACGCTGGTTGAAGCAGTTGGCGCGGAAGCGAGCCAGCCCTTTCAAGCCGAAAGAGAAGTCCAGTTCCTGATCCTCCTCGAAGCGGTGCTTCTGGGCATCGGTCATCACGCTGTAGGCCAGGGCCTTGGTCTCGGCGGCGGTCAGGGGCGGCATGTCCAGCGGCTGCAGATGGCCGTGAATGCGGATCTGCGGCGGAGTGTTGGTGGTAATGTGCAGGTCGCTCCCGCCCGCTTCCACCATCTTCTTCAGCAACTCGCTGAGGGTTACAGCCATACTTGTGTTTTCCTCTCTCTCAGTGAACGGTTTCGCGCGCCACTTCTTCCAGGGTGGTCACACCCTGCATGACCTTGATGAGACCGCTGCGCCGCAGCGTCAGCATGCCGCGCTCAATGGCTTTCTTTTTCAGTTCGGTGGCGGAGGCGCCCACCAGAATCAACTCGCGGATCTCGTCGTCAACTTCCATCACCTCGTACAGGCCGGCGCGACCCTTGTAGCCGGTGTTGTTACAGACGGAGCAGCCCTTGCCCTTCCTGGGCTTGGCAGTCTTGGCTTCCTCAGGGCTGAATCCGGCCTCGATCAGGGCCTTGGGCGGGACATCGACCTCGGCGCTGCATTCCTTGCAAATCCGCCGCACCAGGCGTTGCGCGCAAATCAGGTGCACGGCGGTGGCCACCAGGAAGGGCTCAATACCCATATTCATGAGGCGGCTGATGGTTTCCGGCGCGCCGTTGGTGTGCAAGGTGGACAAGACCAGGTGGCCGGTGAGAGCTGCCTTAATGGCAATCTCGGCGGTTTCGAAATCGCGGATCTCACCCACCAGAATGATGTTCGGATCCTGGCGCAGGAAGGAGCGCAAGGCAGCGGCAAAGTTCAGCCCGATGGACTCCTTCATCTGTACCTGATTCACGCCGGCCAACTGGAACTCTACGGGATCCTCGGCGGTCATGATGTTGGTGTCGGGGGTGTTGAGACGCGAGATGGAGGAGTAGAGGGTGTTGGTTTTGCCCGAACCGGTAGGCCCGGTGACCAGCACCATGCCGTAAGGCTTCAAGATGGCATTTTCGAACTTTTGCAGCGACTCGGGCTCGAAGCCGAGCTTGGTCATGTCGAGGCGGAGATTTTCCTTGTCCAGCAGCCGCAGAACGATCTTCTCGCCGAACAGCGTCGGCAGGGTGCTGACGCGATAGTCCAGTTGCTTCTTTTTGCCCCCCAGGTTGACGCGCAGCATGATGCGGCCATCCTGGGGCAGGCGCTTCTCGCTGATGTCGAGCTTGGACATGATCTTGATGCGCGAGGTGATGGCGTCTTTGAGCTTGAGGGGCGGGTTCATGATGGTCTGCAGAATGCCGTCAATGCGGAAGCGGACGCGGTACTCCTTCTCGTAGGGCTCGATGTGGATGTCGCTGGCACCACGCTTGACCGCGTCGGTCAGGATGAGGTTGACCAGCTTGACGATGGGGGCTTCCTCGGCCGCCTTCTCCAGTTCGGAGAGGCCAACCTCCTGCTCCTCAGCCTGCAGCTCGACGTCGCTGTCGGCGACGTCGCTCATGGAAGCCATCACCGTTTCCAGGTCCTCCTCCTGGACGGGCGGCCCCCCGTAGGCCTTGTCGATTCCCTCCATGATGGAGGTCTCCGACGCCACCACCGGCTCGATGTTGAAGCCGGTCATAAACTTGATATCGTCCATGGCAAATACGTTGGTGGGATCCACCATGGCGATAGTGAGGGAGGCGCCGACCCGACTCAGGGGAAGGATCTGGTAGCGCTTGGCGGTTTCCTGAGGGACCAGCTTGACGACAGCGGGATCAATTTCAAAGTAATTCAGGTTAATGGCAGGAACGCCGTACTGACGAGACAGAAAGTTGGTGACGTCCTCATCGGAAAGGAAGCCGAGCTTGACCAGGACAGAGCCTAACCTACCCCCGTTATCCTTCTGGACCTTGAGGGCCTGTTGCAACTGCTCCGCCGTGATGACCTTCTCTTTGACAAGCAGGTCCCCCAGCCTCTGCGACATCCGGTTCTCTCCCGTACGACCTAATCGCGCCGCATGCGACGCCAAATGTCATGTCCAAAACGCGCACAAATACTTGCGGTTGAACGCTTTAAACAGCAGGTAGCGCGAATTTATGTGGGGTGACACAAATTGTCAATTGAGAAGTTAATGGATTAGTAACCGTTGGTACGCGCACGGAGGTAACTCACCCACCTGAATACCGATCCGGGGCAACAAAACGAGGGCAAGGCAACCCGGGCTGAACGATGCGCCAGCCGGGCACCGGGGGAATCGGCCATAACGTTGTGACAGGAATGGGTCGTGATCGTGGTCAAGGATGTCAGAAAGAAGGAAGAATTTCTGCGAAACTTGGCCCGAGTTGCTTTGTCTATAATGCAATAGCATTGCTGGCGCGCAAGTCTCCCAGGATTGCCGCGGAGCATGCTGTTCGGCGTTGTCCCCAGAATCGCCAATTCGCGTGCCGGGCAAGCGGCGCAGGCGCGCCGCCATTCTTCTGGGGATAAGTGTCACGGTACTGCTGACCATCCTGTTTGCGCTGCAGGCCTTCAACCTGAGCTTCGTCCAGCCAAACACCACCGGCGAGACGCTGATCTTTGCCGCGCTCTCCGCCCTGGTCTTCCTGCTGTTCATCGCCCTCAGCTTCGTGCTGGTGCGCACCCTGCTGAAGCTGTATGCGGAGAGGCGAGTGGGAGCACTGGGTTCGAAGTTCCGCACCAAAATGGTGCTGGGCGCCCTGGTGCTTTCCCTGGGGCCGGTCATTTTCCTGTTCATGTTCGCCTATGGGCTGATGAACCGCTCAATCGAGAGGTGGTTCTCTACCCCGGTGGAAGAGGTTCGGCACGACACTGCGACGCTTGGCAGTCTGCTCTCCGGTTATGCCCAGCAGAACGCCCAGGGGGAGGCGGACTCGATCGCCATGGCGGAGTCCACGCAGAGGGCTTTTGAATCGGGGAATTTGGCCAACTGCTGGACGTGCTTCGCCGCCGTCAGGCTTCTCTGCAAGGGGGTTTCGCGCTGGCGCTGCTCGATGGGGAGCTGGAAGCCAGCTTCGCGGCGCCCGCGAACTGGCCTGCCCTCCGAGAGCAGCTGGGAATTCGGGAGAATAATCCTAGCGTGGCGATACCGAAGTTCCGATTCAACGGACTGGAATACATGGTGGCCTCCTCGAAGGTGGGCGATCACGGGCTGATCCTGGTGGCGATGCCCCTGCCGGCCAACTTTACGGCTGCCATGCAGCAGATCGAAGCCAGCCAGCGGCGCTACCTTGAACTCGCGAAAGAACGCAAGATGGTTCGGCGCACGTACATGCTGCTGCTTCTGCTGTTGACGGTGCTGGTGCTGTTCGCGGCAACGTGGTTTGCGCTGTTTCTGGCAAAGTTCGTGGTCCGGCCGGTGGCAGCCCTGGCGGAGGCCACGCAGGAGATTGCTAAGGGGAACCTGAATTATCGCGTAGATGTGCCCGCGGCTGACGAGTTGGGCCGGCTGGTGACGTCATTCAACCAGATGGCTGCCGATCTTGAAACCAGCCGCCGGCAACTGGAGGCCTCCAGCATCGAGTTGGGGGAAGCCAACGTTGAACTGGAACAGAGACGGCGGCACATAGAAACCATCCTGGAGAACATCCCGACCGGGGTGCTCTCGCTGGATGCGGGCCTGCGCGCCACCCACGCCAATCCAGCGCTGATTCGGATGTTCCATCCGGAGGAGACCGGCAACATGAGCTCGTTGCTGCGCGGCGCCCACATCCGCGACCTGTTTCCCCAGGAGGTGCTTGACGATATTGCGCACATGATCCGCAAGGCGGACCGCATGGGCACGACGACCAGCCAGCTGGAGCTGATGGTCGATCGCCAGCTGCTGAACCTGGCGGTGACGGTGGCGTCCCTGAAGCATGGCAGCCAGCGACTGGGATACGTCATCGTGCTCGAAGACCTTTCCGACCTGCTCAAGGCGCAAAAGCAGGCGGCTTGGCGGGAAGTGGCGCGGCGAGTGGCGCATGAGATCAAGAACCCGCTCACGCCGATTGCTCTCTCGGCGCAACGGATCAAACGCCACCTGGACCGCGGCGGGTCTCCGGATGACGCTTCCCTGGCGGTGATTCATGGCTGCGCGGAGACCATCGCCGGCGCGGTGGAGACGGTGCGGTCCCTGGTGGACGAGTTTTCCACGCTGGCGCGCTTTCCCGCGTCTTCTCCGCGACCGGCGGACATCAACGAGATCGTGGAGAGCGCGCTCAACATGTTCGACGGCCGGCTGGAAGGGATTCGTGTACGCAAGGAGCTTTCCTCGGACCTGCCCAAGGTGATGGCTGATCCAGAGGCATTGAAGCGCGCCATTGCCAACCTGGTGGACAATGCGGCGGAAGCGATGCAGGAGTCCCTGGTCAAGGAGGTCGAGATCACCACCATGGCGCTTAACGGGCGCGACCTGGTGGAAGTGGTGGT
>DATHDM010000364.1:0-7496 GCA_035319065.1 Terriglobales bacterium | reverse complement strand
ATCGACTTGGGAGCAAGCTACAACGTGGTGGGCATCAAGTACACGCCACGAGCGGATGGCAAGACACGCGGCAAGATCAAGGCTGTTGAAGTCTACGTTACGGATGATCCCAACAATTGGGGTTTGGTGGCCGGCAGCGGGACACTCATCACCGATCCCAACGATATCTCTGACCATACGCTGTTATTCAATGGGAAGCAGGGACACATCGTGGTGGTGCGCTCCCTGGGCGAAGTAAAGGGTGGCGATTGGGCCTCAGCCGCCGAAATCAATGTGTACCAGCAGTCCACCGGCTCCTGCGTGCATGTGGGGCCGCAAGTTACCCTCGCGCCCAAACAGAAAGAGGGGGTGCCGGCGGGCACTGCGGTCACCTTCACGATATCGGTGAAGAACAATGACACTGCGGCTTGCAGCTCGACGACGTTCGACGTCACTTCGTCCGTTCCACAGGGCTGGTCGCCGGCTGTTCTGGGCAAGAATCCACCGAACTTCACGCTTGCCCCGGGCGCGACTGGTTCCACCACCCTGCAAGTAACTTCACCGGTTAGCGCTGTGAATGGCTTCTATACCGTAACTGGCACGGCCACCAGTGAAAGCAACTCTAGCCTGACTGGTTCTGACACTGCACAGTACACGGTCAGCAACATCAGCCCGGGTGACTTCACTCTGTCCTCGTCAACCGGCAGCACCAGCGTTCAACAGAACAGCGTGAGCCCGGGGATCACGATCACGACCGCTCCGACGGGTGGATTTAACGCTGTCGTTCAGCTGAGTGCGACCAGTCAGGGAGGAGGAGCCTTGCCGGCGGGCGTGACCGCGACGTTCAATCCTTCGTCGCAGCCGGCGCCAGGAGGCGGGAGTTCAACCCTGACCTTCAGCGCAACCGCCGGAGCCACGACGGGCACCTTCAACATCACGGTAACGGCGAGCGGTGGAGGCGTTAATCACAACATAACCATCTCCCTGACGGTGACGAGTCTGCCGGCCGGTCCTCCTTCGCCGATTCCACAGACCAACTGGAAGCTGGTGTCGGCGGATAGCCAGGAGACCAACTGCGCTAACTCCCCGGCAACCAATGCGTTCGACGGCAAGACCTCCACCATCTGGGAGTCGCAGTGGTGCGGAACCATCGCACCCATGCCGCACATCATCAAGGTCGACATGGGCGCGACCTATAGCGTGTCGGCTTTCATCTACACGCCGCGTCAGGACCTGATTAAGCGTGGGAAGATAGCCCAGTATCGATTCCTGGTGAGCACCGATGGCGTCAGCTGGACGCAAGTTGCCAGCGGAACCCTCATCAGCGATCCAACCAACTCGGATCCGGTGAAGGTGGCCTTCTCGGCCACCCCTGCCCGCTTCTTCTGGCTGGAGGCAGACGTCGCGGATGCCAGTGGTGGGCCGTTCACCTCCGTCGCGGAGATTACGGTGCTGGGGAATTAAACCAGGCGGCATCTGGGCGCAGCTCTCGCGCCCAGGTGCCCTGCTTCAACCAGCGAATCAGAGTTATGACCAGCGACTTCGTCATAAGTCGCGCACTCGGCATGTGGGTCAGTGTCCTCCGGCCTGGAAGCCATATTCCCGCATGAGCGCGGCGATCTCCGGGCGCTTCAGAAACTCAACAAACGCGCGAGCCGCAGGTTTTTTCGCGCCTGTCTTGAGCACGACCACTGCCTGCCGGATGGGCGGATAGCTCGCGCTTGCGATTTCATAGTACCTGCCGGTTTTCTCGATCCCCGGCGCGCCGACCAGCGAGAGAGCGACGATGCCGGCGTCGGCATTCCCGGTGTTCACCAGTTGAAATGCCTGCGAGATGTTTTCCCCGAACACCAACTTGTGCTTCACGGCATCGTAGAGGTGGTTGTTTTCGAGTGCGGCGACTGCCGCGCGGCCGTAGGGAGCATGCTGTGGGTTTGCGATCGCGATCTTGCGGACGGCAGGATCAGTCAGGACGGAGAGGCCGCGCGTCAGGTCAAGCTTCGATTGATTGGGAACCCAAAGCACGATCTTGCCGGTAGCGTATTCGTAGAAGGTTCCGGACTGCACCAGGCCGGCGGCTTCCAGCTTCCGCGGGAAGTCCATATCGGCTGAAAAGAAGACGTCGAAGGGCGCACCATTCTCGATCTGTGCGTAAAAATTGCCCGAAGAGCCGAACGAGAGCTTCACGCGGTGGCCGGTTTCCTGCTCGAAGCGCTCGGCAATCTTCGGCAGGACGAAGTTGAGATCCGCGGCCGCGGCCACCAGGATTTCCTCCGCAACCGCCAGGCGACACCACCCCAGCAGAAAGAGGAAAACCCAAGGCCAGGCCGAGCGTCTTCGGCGATGACGAAAAGCGTCATTCGGGTTCCCGATAGACGCCGGCGGGACCCGAGCCGGTATGCGATTCATCAGCCTGCCCGTTAACCGCATATTCATGGGACGTTCATAAGACTTTAACATTGCTTCTCTAGCATCGCCGCCGACCCCGTTTACGTCTGCACCCAGGGGCATAGTTTAGCCCGGCAATCTACGTATTTTCAGGAGAGGCAATGAAGCGAGGAATAGCTTGTGTGCTCTCGTTTGCTTTGGTAACAAGTGCATTTGCCATCGGGGATCCGCCTGATCCGCAGGCGGCTCCAGCGAAGAAAACAAAACCCGCGACAGGCATTTCAGCGGAAGTACAGCAGTTGAGAGAAGCGCTGGAAGCCCAGCAGAAGCAGATCGAAGAACTGCGTCGCGAGGTACAACGACGCGACCAGGTGTTGCAGCAGGCGCAGCAGCAGGCGGGAGCGGCGCAAAGTGCGGCCAACGCTGCCCAGGCAAGTGCGGAGGCGGCTGCGGCGGCATCGGCAGGGCAAAAGCCGGTCGATCTGACTGCCCTGCAGGCTGATGTTGCCGACCTCAAGGCCAACAGCACCAGCACCGCGCTCTCGCTGCAGGAGACCCAGAAGACGATTCGCGATATGGAGTCTCCCGCCGCTATCCACTACAAGGGAATCACCATTACCCCGGGAGGCTTCATCGAATTCGCCACCGTCTTCCGGACGCGCAATGAGAACGCCAGCGTGAACAGCGCCAGCGGGGATTTCAACATTCCCCTCGATGGCACCACCAACGCAAAGATGAGCGAGTTCCGGTTTGACGCTCGCCAGTCGCGCCTGTCGGTGCTGGCGGAAGGGAAGATCGGAACCACCAAAGCCAGCGGCTACTTCGAGATGGACTTCCTGGGCGCCGCTCCCACCTCCAACGAGAACCAGAGCAACAGCTTCGTGTTCCGCCAGCGTCAACTGTGGGCGCAGGTGGAGTTTCCCAATGGCGTCTCGATGCTCGGTGGACAGGCGTTCACCTTATTCACTTTGAACCGCAGAGGGATAGACCCGCGCGGTGTATTTCTGCCCATGACGATCAACGCCCAGTACATGATCGGTTACGACTGGGCACGGCAGCCGGGATTCCGCATCACTAAGAACTTCCACAATCGGACCTGGGCGGCATTCTCGATTGAGAATCCCTCCACCGTCCTGAACGCGTCCGGGGTTACCATCGCGGGCGTTACAGGAGCCACGCCGGCGGGAAATATTCCCCCCATCTTCGGCTTCAACACCAGTCCCAACGCGACCTCACCCAACGGAAACTTTGTTCTTAACAATACGCCAGGAGCAAATGGCGTTTCGACTAACGTAGCTCCCGATGTGATCGGCAAGCTGGTCTTCGAGCCGGGTTTTGGACACTGGGAAATCAAAGGAATGGCCCGGTTCTTCCGCGATCGCTTCCGGGGCAATAACGACACCAACGTCGGCGGCGGACTGGGCGGCGCAGCCATCATCCCGGTGGTCAAGACCAAACTGGACTTGGTCGCGGAGGCGCTCTGGGGTAACGGAATCGGACGCTACGGCTCCGGCGGCGGCATCGACGTGACGTTGCGGCCAGACGGAACCATCCGCCCGATCCGCGCCTACCATACCCTGCTTGGTCCGGAAGCGCACGTCGGCAAGAAGCTGGATATCTACTTCTACGGCGGCTACGAGTACTACCAGCGGGTGTACACGACGGTGGCCGGTCCTCCGTTCCCGGCGCCGGCAACTGCCTCTACCGTGGGATATGGTTCTCCGACGCAGAACAATACCGGCTGCGCCAGCGAGATGATCAGCGCCGCTTCGCTCTCCTGCGGCAACCAGACCCGCTACGCGTACGAACTCTCTCCAGGGTTCTGGTACCGTTTCTACCGCGGACCGGCCGGAACCGTGCAGATGGGTGCGCAGTACTCCTTTAGCAATCGCGCTCTCTGGCGGGGTACCGGTGGTGCTCCCTCGGGCAACGAGAACCAGTTCTACACTTCGCTCCGTTATTACATCCCGTAACCGGGATCCAGGACCCACCCCAACAGGCCGCTTTCTCGCGAAAGCGGCCTTTCCCTTTCGGGTAACGGGCGCGGTTTGACCTGTCGCAGCAACTGGTCGATAATTTTGTTGCATCGTACTGGTTTAGCCGGCATGGGATATAGCTGGAAAACTCGAGCCTTCGCACGTCCCTGGCGAACTTTGTTCCTGCTTTTTCTCGTTATAGGTGTGCTGGCCCTCTCCGCGCATGCCAAGCTCGGTCAGTACGGGAAAGCCTCCAGTCGGCAGTCGATCTACGCCAAGAACATCAAGATTTCAGTGGAACGCCACAAGTCCGTCTCCGCCGAGATCACGGTTCCGCCGGCGAGTGCGGCACTGGCAGTAGAAGCGACTCCCCCGACGCCACCCGTGTCGAAAGCAGCTCCTGAGGAAGCGGAACTGTCCTCGCCTGCCAGCGATCCTGCAGCCTCCAACCTGTGGCGCCGCCCGCCTCCTCTTCTCTGACCTGGCGCACCGGTCGATCCTTATTCCCACCGCCAGACCTCAAAGGTGACGCAATCATTCTTGTTTTTTTTGCTACGCTGGCCGGGATAATGGGTTCGCATATGGATCTTCTCAAAGGGGCGACTGAATCGGCCCGCTCGCAGGAAATCGCTCGTGAGCAGAGGAAGAGGCGAATGAAACGGAGAATCCTGGCAGCCGCTGCCGTGCTGGTGATTGTGGCAGGGCTGGTTGCCTTCGCACGGTTTGCAGGCGGTCCCACGTCAGAAACGAACGATGCCGCATCCCACGCACCCCGGGCTGCCGTCGCGCTGGTGAAGCGCGGGCCCGTGACCAACACTCTTGCCGTTGCCGGCGAATTTATTCCCTACCAGGAAGTGGAAATTCACGCCAAGGTGGCGGGCTATATCAAGCGAATTAATGTCGATATCGGCGACCGGGTAAAGACCGGCCAGATCCTGGCAGTGCTGGAGATTCCAGAGCTGCAGGCTCAGCTCCAGGGAGCGGAGGCCTCCGTGCGGCACAGCCAGGAAGAGATCACGCGCGCAGAAAATGACGTTGCGCGGGTGGACGCGGACCACGCCGCCTTGCATGCCGCCGCGATGCGGCTCCAGCAAGCCGCCCAGGCGCGCCCGGGCCTGGTGGCGGAACAGGAGTTGGAAGATGTGCAAGCCAAGGACCGGGCTTCCGAAGCGCAACTGGCTGCCGCCAAGGCGGCGCTTTCCGCGGCCAGGCAACAGTTGGACGTCTCCAAGGCCACGCGGACCCAGGTTTCCGCCCTTTCCGACTACTCACGCATCACCGCCCCGTTCGACGGAGTTGTCACCTGGCGCTTCGCCGACACCGGAGCCCTGGTGCAGGCGGGCACATCGAATGAGAACTCCCAGCCGGTGGTGAAGCTGGCCGAGGTGGATGTTCTGCGCTTGCGAATTCCCGTGCCCGAATCGTTGGCGGGGATGGTTCGCGAAGGGGCCAGTGCCGAGGTCGCTGTGCAAGCCACGGGAGAGCATTTCAGCGGCAAGGTCACGCGCTTCACCGACGCGCTGGACCGCTCCACGCGCACCATGCAGGTGGAGATTGACGTGCCCAACCGGGACTACCGGCTGGCGCCCGGGATGTACGCGAATGTGGTGCTGCAGGTCCAGAACCACCCCAGCGCGCTGACGATTCCGGTACAGGCAGTCCGCCGCGAAAGCGGCAAGCCTACCGTGCTGCTGCTGGATTCCCAAGACCGCATTGTCGAGCGCGAGATCAGGACCGGGATCGAGGATCCGGCGTCGGTGGAGGTGCTTGCCGGGCTGCAGGAGGGGGACCGGGTAGTGGTGGGCAACCTGGCGGCGTACAGGGTTGGGGAGTTGGTGGTGCCCAGGGTGAGCAAGTTCACAGGCGCACAGGCGATCGAGGCTGGCGGAGGAGAACAGTAATGTCAGGCTTCGCGATTCGCTATCCCTATTTCATCGTGATGGTGTGCCTGATCATCGCGGTGGTGGGCGTGACCACGGTGGCGCGCATGCCGGTGGATTTGTTTCCCGACATCAATATCCCCGTGGTAGTGGTGGCGACGTTCTATTCCGGGATGCCGCCTGAGCAGATCGAAGCCAACATCACCAATCCCTTCGAGCGCTTCTTTACGCTGGGCAGTGGCATCGATCACATGGAGTCGCGCTCGCTGACGGGCGTGAGCCTGATCAAGGTCTACTTCCAGCCGGGCACCGATCCCAATGCCGCGGTCAATGCCATCTCCAATCTGGCCATGGCACAGTTGCGCCGCCTGCCGCCCGGAACCCTGCCCCCGGTGGTGCTCAAGTTCGATGCTTCCAGCCTGCCGGTGTGCCTGATCACCCTGAAGGGGCAGGGACTGAATGAAGTTGAACTGCACGATATCGGGCAGTTCACTGTGCGCAACCAGATCGCCAACGTGCCGGGCTCGTCGGTGCCGCAGCCGTTCGGGGGAAAGTATCGCCAGATCCAGGTCTATGTTGACCCCGTGAAGCTGGAGGCTCACCAGTTGAGCCTGATGGACGTGGTTCGCACCGTCAACGACTCGAACCTGATCCTGCCTGCCGGCGATGTGCGGATTGGCCCCAAGGACTTCAACATCTACACCAACAGCCAGCTTCCGACCACGGAGGAGATCAATCGCCTGCCGTTGAAGACCAAGGGCAACGCCCAGGTGCTGGTTGCCGACGTCGGCTATGCCAGGGATGCCGACGCAATCCAGACCAACATCGTTCGCGTAGATGGGCAACGATCGGTGTATCTCTCCATCCTGAAGCAGGGCGGAAACAGCAACACCATCGCGATCGTGAACGGAATCAAGAAATCCTTGGGCGACCTGCTGGACGTTCCCAAGACGCTGGTGACACGCGTCGTGTTCGATCAGTCGGTTTTCGTGAAGACGGCGATCGAGAACCTGCTGCACGAGGGCGGAATCGGCCTGGTGCTGACCGCGCTGATGATCCTGGTTTTTCTGGGCAGTACGCGCGCCACGTTTGCGGTGCTGTTGTCGATTCCCCTGTCGGCCCTGGCTGCGTTCTTGGCCATCAATGCCGGAGGAGGCTCGATCAACACCATGGTTCTGGGCGGGTTGGCGCTGGCCTTTTCCCGCCTCATCGACAACTCGGTGGTAGTGCTGGAAAACATCTTTCGCTACCTCGAAATGGGTGAGCGGCCGGA
>DATHDM010000363.1:0-12139 GCA_035319065.1 Terriglobales bacterium | reverse complement strand
ATGCGGTAGGGACCCCCATTGCCGTACAGCAGAAACTCATGCGGCATGCGGACATCAGGACCACGATGAACATCTACGGTGATGTTGTGACTGACCAGATGACGGTTGCCAGCTCGAAAGTAGCGAATCTGGCTTTGAACGGATCGCAAACGGATCGCAAGACGAGCTAAGTCATTTAGAACTGGCGGAAGCGTGTGCGAGTCGAACGCACCATTGCCGGGACAAACCCGACAATCGCCGGTTTTGAAGACCGGGAGGATCACCGGACCCCATGCGCTTCCGCGAGTGGCTGGGCCGCGGGCACCGCGGCCTCCCGATTGTAAACCTCCTCCCTCGGCCCCCCGCGCCCGCCCCTCCCTGCATAAACTAGCGTGACGCCGCTTCCCCCAGCTTCATTACCCTGGCCCTGCACCGGGCCGGCCCGGGAACCGTGTGACCGTGATCACGCGCAGCCATGTCCCACATCACGGGGTTTTGGGAAACACATCGCACACAATACGCTCCCTCCAGGGGAGAACCATGCCTGCTTCTTGTCTTCCCGAGCAAACTGCGGGAGAAACCAGCAATGGCTACCGGTGACCAGCCTGTAATGAATCCGGGCGGCCCGCTCTCTGGCACGGTGGCCCGCCGGCGCTTTGTCGAGGCCTTGCTGGGAGGCGGATTTCTGGCCACGGCTGTGGCTTTCGTCTATCCCGTCCTGCGCTACCTGGTTCCTCCCAAGACCTCCGACCTGGGCGGCGATTCGGTGGTGGCGGCTCGGGTCGGCGAGCTCAAGCCCAACAGCGGCAAGATATTTCGCTTCGGCAGCCGCCCCGGCCTGCTCATCCGCACCGCTGACGGCAACTATCGGGCTCTGTCCGCCACCTGCACCCACCTCTCCTGCACCGTTCAGTATCGCGACGACCTGCGCGAAGTCTGGTGCGCCTGCCACAACGGCAAGTACAACCTGGATGGCCGCAACCTCTCCGGTCCTCCACCCCGCCCGCTGGAAGCCTTCGATGTGCAGGTCCGCGGCGACGAGATCTTCGTCAGGCGCCGGCGGGAGGCCTGAGATGAATGCTTCCCGCAGCCTGCGCGCCTGGCTCGACCAGCGCTTCGATTGGGACAACCTGGTCGCTCCCTTGCGGAAAAAGACCGTTCCCCTGCACCGGCTCTCCTACTGGTACTTCCTCGGCGGCATCACCTTTTTCCTGTTCCTCATCCAGGTGCTTACCGGAATCCTGCTGCTTCTCTACTACCGCCCGGGCGCCAACGAAGCCTTTGAAAGCGTGCAGTACATCATGACCCAGGTCCAGTTCGGCTGGCTGATTCGCTCCATACACTCCTGGTCAGCCAACCTGATGATCTTCACCGCCTTCGCCCACATGTTCAGCGTGCTCTTCCTGAAGGCGTACCGCAAGCCGCGTGAGCTGACTTGGGTCAGCGGCGTGATTCTGCTGTTTCTCGTCATGGGATTCGGTTTCAGCGGATACCTGCTGCCCTGGAACACGCTGGCCTTCTTCGCCACCAAGGTAGGCACGGAGATCACCGGCCAGGTTCCGCTGATCGGCAAGCCGCTGATGATCTTCCTGCGCGGCGGCGAAGAGGTGACGGGCGCAACCTTGAGCCGTTTTTTTGGATTCCACGTGGCCCTGCTGCCCGGACTGGCCACCTTGCTGCTGCTGATTCACCTGTTGCTGGTGCAGCGCCTGGGCATCAGCGTCCCCCCCAGGCTCGAAATGGAGTGGGCCGCCAATCCCGCTGTCAAGCGGGAGATGAAGTTCTTTCCCAACTTCCTGCTGCGGGAGCTGATGGCCTGGTATGTTGCCCTGGGCGTGCTCGGCGCTTTGGCCGCCATCTTTCCCTGGAACCTCGGCGTGAAGGCGGATCCCTTTGCTCCTGCTCCGGCGGGTATCAAGCCGGAGTGGTATTTCCTTTTCATGTTCCAGACGCTCAAGCTCCTCCCTCCCAAGGTGGGGTTCATCGATGGCGAGATCCTGGGCGTACTGGCGTTTGGGCTGGTTGGCCTGCTTTGGCTGCTGCTGCCGTTCTTTGAGAGGGACCAGCCCTCACGCTCCCGGCATTGGATCACCGGAGTTGCAGTGTTTGCGCTTGCCTACATTGCAGGCATGACTGTTTATGGCCACTTCGCAAAATAAGAAGCGCTCTCGCGCCGCAGGCCGCCCTCACTGGTTGCTGGGATTTCTCCTGCTGGCGGTGTCCTTGAGCTTTGGACAGACCAAGAACTCGTGCCTGGACTGCCACTCGGTTCTCCCTGAGCCCCTGGGGGTGACTGCCGAAAAGTTCAGCCAGGACATTCACGCCCAGAAGGGTCTAACCTGCGCCAGTTGCCACGGCGGCGACCCCGCCAGCGACGATGCCGAGAAGGCCATGAATCGCAAGACCGGTTGGAGGGGGCACATCGAGCGCAAGCAGATCCCGCAGCTGTGCGGAAGTTGCCATTCCGATCCCGCCTACATTCGCCAGTTCAACCCCAGTCTGCGCACCGACCAGCTGGCTCAGTACCACACCAGCGTCCACGGCAAACGCCTGGCGATGGACGACACCAAGGTTGCAGTTTGCACCGACTGCCACAGTGTTCACGACCTTCGAGCCCCCAGCGATCCGCGCTCCTCCGTGAATCCGGTCAACGTGGCCAAAACCTGCTCCCGCTGCCATGCCGACGCCAACTACATGAAGGGATACTCCATCCCCACCGACCAGTTCGCCAAGTACACCGCCAGCGTCCATCATGAAGCGCTTGCCGTGCGCAGCGACCTGAGCGCGCCCACCTGCACCACCTGTCATGGGAACCACGGCGCGGCGCCGCCCGGAGTCGACAAGGTTCAGAACGTCTGCTCCACCTGTCACGTCTTCCAGGCCCAGATGTACGAAAAGAGTTCGCACAAGGATGCCTTCCAAGCGGCGTCTTTTCCGGGGTGTGTCGTGTGCCACAGCAATCACGGAATCACCCACCCCACGGATGCAATGCTGGGGACGGGCCCGCAGGCCACCTGCATGCAGTGTCACACCCCCGGCGATGCCTGCGATCAGGCGCGTGCGGCGCTGCTTACCGACCTGAATCAGCTGGACCAGGCGATCAAGCACGCCGACCAAGCCCTCAGCTTCGCGGAATCCTCCGGCATGGAGGTGAGCGAGGCTCGTCTGGCGCAGAACCAGGCACGTGATTCGCTGACCAAGGCTCGCGTCACTATCCACAGCTTCCGCAAGGATTTGGTGGACCAGGATATTCAAGCCGGCGTGGCCACTGCCGCCAGGAATCTGCAAGCCGGGCAGAAAGCCATGGCTGAGCGCAACTACCGCCGCCTCGGCCTCGGCATATCGCTGCTTGCCATCTCCATCGTATTGGCGGGCCTGTGGCTCTACATCAGGCAGATCGAGAGTTAGGGCCCTGCTGCCCCAAGGCGAGGGGCGCTAAAGCGACTTCTTGCTCAGATACCAATCGGTGATCTCCAGACCGTTCTTGCCGGCAATCCGCGCCTCTGCATCGGCCTGTGTGGCCGGCGCCGGCACCACCACCGGATCCCCAGGCCTCCAGTTGGCCGGAGTCGAGACGCCGTTCTTGTCTGCCGTCTGCAGCGCGTCGAACACGTGGATCAATTCATCCACGCTTCTCCCCAGCGACATCGGGTAGTAGAGCATGGCGCGGATTACGCCCTTGGGGTCGATCATGAACACCGCCCGCACCGTCGCCGTATCGCTCACCGATTCATGCACCATGCCGTAGGCGCGCGCCACCTTCTGATCCAGATCGGCGACCACAGGAAAGGGCACCTTCACCCCGGCTTTGTCCTCAATATTGCGAATCCAGGCGATGTGGGAATACACGCTGTCGATCGAAATCCCTACCAGCTGCACGTTGCGTTTCTCGAAGTCGGCGCTTCTCTCGGCAAGAGCAATGAACTCGGTGGTGCACACGGGCGTGAAGTCTGCAGGATGGGAAAACAGGAGCACCCACTTGCCCTGCTTGGTGAAGTCGCTCAAGCGGATCACGCCCTGAGTGGACTTGGCCTCAAAATCCGCCGCCGGCTCGTTGATCTTGGGCATGCGCGGCATCACCGTGGTTTCTGAACTCATGACTGGGCTCCTTTGCACGCCCGGCCGCTCAGCCGACTCGGGCGCTCGCTGCATTGTGCAATCTCTTGCGATCTTCCAACCGCGGGGGGAACGGATCGGGGAGGAGAAATTCGTTCGCACCACCTGCCCTTCAGGCCGCCAGGTGGCACACTCTAGGCGCAAGCCTGGCTGAGAGCGGCAAGAAGACTTGGAACCGCTCCGGCAAGCGCGCGCATCAACGCTAGATTACGCCTGCGGGCGGCGAGCGTCAAAATCGCGAATCCTGCGCCCCATTCGGCAATCGATTAACCTGAGCTCACGGCTTCGAGGCCAAACCTATGCCGCGTTTCCCTTTCGTCCAAGTCGATGTCTTCACCTCCAGACCGTTTGAAGGCAACCAGCTTGCCGTGTTCACCGACGCCGCCGGCCTGACCGCCGACCAGATGCAGGCCATCGCGCGCGAAATGAATTTCTCCGAGACCACCTTTGTGATTCCCGCTGCTGACAGAGCGCCGGGCAGCGCGGAAGAGCACCGCGTTCGCATCTTCACGGTCGCGGAGGAGCTGCCTTTCGCCGGCCATCCCACCCTTGGGACCGCCGCGGTCCTGCACGGCATAAGCGGCGGCAACGTGATCTGGCTGGATTTGAAAGCGGGCAAGATTCCTGTGCAGTTTGAGCCCCCGACCAATGGCAACGGAACCGCATTCGGCGAGATGCGGCAACCCGATCCCGAGTTCGGCTCAATCCATTCCCGCAACGATGTCGCGCGCATCCTGGGGCTTTCGCCTGAGGGCATCCGCGGCGATCTGCCCATTCAGACGGTTTCCACCGGCCTGCCCTTCGTGATCGTCCCCCTCAGCACGCTGCGACTGATTCAGGGCCTGCATATCGATTTCGTCCAGGCCGCCGCCTATCTGGAACGCACCGACGGCAAATTCTTCTACTTCGTTTCGCGCGAGACCGTCGATCCGCAGGCACGCCTGCATGCGCGCATGATTTTTTATAACGGCGAGGATCCGGCGACAGGCTCTGCCGCCGGTGACTGTATCGCCTGGATGGTCGCGCACGGGGTGGCGCGCCCCGGCGAGCGCGTGCTCATCGAACAGGGACTGGAGATGCGGCGCCCCAGCCAGATTTTTGTGCGGGGTGACAAAGAAGGTGACCGTATCGTTAACATCCGGGTAGGCGGGCACACCATCGAGGTGGCGCGCGGCGAACTGAATTTCTGAGGCCTGCACGCAAACCCTCCCGCCGCGAGGCTTCCTCTTCCTGCACCGTTGCGGCAACAGAGAAATTTTGTCGTCATGTTTGCATGCTTGCCACTTTACAGTTTTTCTGAGTGTCTTTAGGATGCGTTGGCCTGGTTGGATTCGCCACAGCGAAAAAACAGAAAACTAAAATAGAAAGATCGTGGCAGGACTGACGTTGAACGCTGACTGTTTTCTTCTCGGAGCAACGCCCCTGCACCCCTGGAGATCATGAAGCCCAAGAGAACGATCCTCTGCGTCGATGACAACGAGCAGAATCTCTCCATCCGCAAGGTAATGCTGGAGACCCGCGGCTACCGTGTCATTACCTGCTCGAATGCCGAGCAGGCTCTGGAAATTTTTCGCCGCGGCGGCATTGATCTCGTCCTCGCCGACCTGGTGCTGCCCGGACGCGACGGCAACAGCCTGGTGGAGGAGGTAAAGAACCTCTCGCCGCAGACTCCCGCCATCCTCGTCTCCGGGCGCATCCGCATATGGGATCGCGACCTTCGTGCCGATGCCTTCATGTCCAAAGGCTCCTACTCGCCTATGGACCTGCTGGAGCGCATCCGCCTGCTGCTGGTGAAAAAACGCGGACCCAAGCCCGCCGTCCACACGCCGGTTCCACAGACGGAGACTCGCGTTTCCGCGTAAGACGAGCGAACGGGCGGATCCCGCGCGTCGCTTGCATGCTCGCTACTCCGCTGTCCTCCTTCGTGTAATATCAATCACGAATGGCGGCCATCATTGAGGTCCACGACGTTCGCAAGTCCTACCACGTTGGCAAGATCGAAGTGCCCGCCCTGCGCGGCGTCTCCATGTCCGTGGAGAAGGGCGAGTTCGTCGCTATCCTCGGGCCCTCGGGAAGCGGCAAGAGCACGCTCTTCTACATCCTGGGAGGCCTCACTCGCGCCGACGCCGGCATCGTCATTCTCGACGGCACCAACTTCGCCGAACTCTCCGACGCCGAGCGCACCCGCCTGCGCAAGTCACGGATTGGTTTTGTCTTTCAGAAATTCAACCTCCTGCCGACGCTCGATGCCCGGGGCAACATTCGCATCGCCCAGGACATTGCCGGCAACAACGGCGCACGCGACCCCGCCTACTTTCAACGCATCGTAAACCTGCTGGGGATCGAAAAGCGCCTCGACCACCGGCCCTCAGAGCTCTCCGGCGGTGAGCAGCAGCGGGTTGCGCTGGCGCGCGCCCTGATTAACAAGCCGGCGATCATCCTGGCGGACGAGCCCACCGGCAATCTCGACACCCAGAATTCGGAAGCCGTGCTCTCCTTGCTGCAGCAGTCCAACAAGGAGCTGGGCCAGACCGTGCTGATGATCACTCACAACCCTGATGCGGGAGAGTTTGCCGATCGCCACATCTATATGCGCGACGGCCAGATCGTACCCAAGGACGACTACCACCTCCATCCCATTCACTGACTCAAAGCAGCTCGGCCGGTGGTCCGACTCTGTGGTTTTCTCTGCTGTTTTGTGAGTGCTGAGTCGCCCGTTGACGGCTAACTTACCGCGCCGTCTTCTGGAGTCTCTGCGCCGCTCTCAGCTCCAGCGCCTTCTGGTAAGCCGCCTGGGCTTCGTTCTGCATACCCTTGGCTTCGTACGCGTTGGCCAGCCAGGTTTGCCATTCCGCGTCGTTGGGCTTCGCCTTCAGCGCCTGCTGGAAGGCAGGGATCGCTTCGTCGTAGCGCTTCAAATTCATCGCCGAGATCCCCAGCGCATAGGACGCTGGACCATTTGTCGGGCGGAGCTTGACCGCGTTCCGCAAAGCTTCGATCGCCTCCGCGTGACGATCGCTTCGCTGCAGCGCCAGCCCCAGGTAATACCAGCTGTCCGCATCCTTGGGGTCCAACTGCGTGGCTTTGGCAAAAGCATCGCCTGCCTCCGGCCATCGCTGCTGCCTGAAGTACAGATTCGCCAGCGAATTCCAAGCCACCGCGGATTGCGGATTCGCCTGGACCGCCTGCTTCAGCATGCTCTCGGCTTGCTCCACCTGTCCCTTGCGCAGGTAGGCATCGGCGACCAGCAGCAGCACCGCCCGGTCACCGGGCTTCTGCTGGCGAAGCACGTTCAGTGTTCGCAGCGCCTGGTCGATCTTCCCTGCATTCAACTCATCGCGCGCGCTCTCCAATTGTGCCAGGTAGCCATCCTTCTTCCAGACAAGCACGCCGCTGACCAGCAGGAGAGCGGCGCCGCCGGCAAGAATCGCTCGGCGGAACTGCTGCGCGGATTCGCTGGCGCCCAGGTGACGTCCCAGTGCTGCTCCCAGGAGCAGCCCAAATACGAAGCCGCCCATGTGCGCACCGTTGTCGATTCCGGGCTGCACCAGCCCGAACACCAGGTTGTATCCCGCAAAAATCAGCAGACTGCGCAGCAGTGATCCCGCCGCCTGTCGCGGAAACGGAAGGTGGCCGAGATGCAGAGTAGCAATCAGCGCGCCTGCGATCCCGAAGATCGCGCCCGACGCTCCGGCGCTCACCGCCACCGGGCTTCGCACCAGGCTGCCCAGGCTGCCGGCGACCGCCGTCCCCAGGTAAACCAGCAGAAAGGTTCGCTTGCCGTAGATGACTTCTGCCAGGCGCCCCACATTGAACAGCGCCCACATGTTGAATGCCAGGTGTAGGAGCCCAATGTGCACGAAGGCGCACGTCAGCAAGCGCCACCACTGGCGATTCATCGTCATGGGGCCGTAGTTGGCTCCCCAGCGGATGATCTGCTCGGCGGTCGGGCTGGTGGGACTCGCACCTTTCAGCACCATCAGCAGGTACACCAGGATATTGAGCGCGACCAGCACCCCGGTGACCGACAGAAATGAATCGCTGTAGCTGGATGTTCTCCGCCGGGCCGGCTCACGCGGAGCGGAGAGTGCCGCAGCCTGGCATTCGGGACAGCGTTCCACGGACTCGCCGCCAGTCGGCGACGGCATTTCCTTCCCGCACTGGACGCAGTTAGGCAACAGCTCTTTTCTCCGGGGAGATGCCGCGGAAGAAAAAACAACCAAGCGAGAACCGTCTCGGATGTTATCACGCAGCTCGCAACCAACATCGCGCGCGGCCTGGTGCCGGCGAGACGGCGCGAGTTCAAGAAGCAGCTGCAATCCTTCAGCCCTACGTTACAATCCCACCACTCACTGTCAGGAGGATTGAGTGCGCGTCGGGGCTCGTCTGCTTGCCGTCGTTTTGTTCGCCGTATCCTATTGCCTGGGCCAAAGTGCGTTGCACCACCGTGGCAGGCCCGCTCCGGTGCGCAAGCCCGCGCCTCCCAGCCCTTCCCTGGTCACTCCGGAAGAGCACGCCTCCCGCTACCTTGAGTCGGTTCGCAATCAGCCCGGCCTGCTGCTGAGCTTCCTGCGCGGTTTTCCCAAGGGCGGAGATCTGCACAATCACCTGATTGGGGCCATCTATGCCGAAAGCTACATCCAGTGGGCGGTAGAAGATGGCTCTTGCATCGACCGCCGGTCCAGCGCCTTCTCCCCACCACCTTGCGATGCGGAGAAGGGCATGATTCCCGCCAAGGCCCTGCTGAGCGACCCGCAGCTATACGCGAGCACGCTGGCGGCGCTCTCCATGTATGAGTTTGTTCCCGGGGCCGAGTCCAATCACGATCACTTCTTTCACACCTTCCCCAAGTTCAATCCCATCGCCTTGAATCATATGGGAGAAGAGCTGGCGGAGGTGGCGGCGCGCGCCGCCCGGCAAAACGAACTCTACCTGGAGCTGATTGTCGCTCCCGACGGCGGCGATGCTGCCCGCTTCGGAAGCGGAATCGGCTGGGACCCGGACCTGAAGGCTCTACAGCAGAAGATGCTGAACGCGGGCATCGGCCACGTGGTAGCTACCTCGCGCTCCAATCTCGACGCCGCCGAAGCGCGGATGCGACAGGTTCTTCGCTGCGGCACGGCCAGTCCCGACCCCGGTTGCGGAGTTGCCATCCGGTATGAGTTTGAGGTCCCACGCGCGTTTCCGCCCCAGCAGGTTTTTGCCGCCATCCTCACCGGCTTCGAGCTCGCCGCGCAGGACCCGCGTGTGGTCACCGTGAACCCGGTCATGCCTGAGGATTGGTACGTTCCCATGCGCGATTTCAGCTTGCACATGCAGATGTTCGAATTTCTACGCAAGCAGTACCCGCACGTGCGCCTCAGCCTGCATGCGGGAGAATTGACCATGGGATTGGTTCCCCCCGAGGGGTTGCGCTTCCACATTCACGATTCGATTCGCCGTGGCGGAGCGCAGCGCATCGGGCACGGCGTTGATCTGCCCTACGAAGATGAGCCCCTCGAACTGCTCCACGAAATGGCCGCCCGCCACGTCGCTGTAGAAATCTGCCTCACCAGCAACGAACTCATTCTCGGAGTGAAAGGCGACGGCCATCCCCTGCCGCTCTACCTGCAGTTCGGCGTTCCCGTGGTCATCGCCACCGACGATGAGGGCGTCTCGCGTTCCGATATGACGCAGGAATACCTGCGCGCAACCCAGACTTATGCTCTCAAGTATTCCGACCTGAAGCGCATCTCGCGCAACAGCCTGGAGTATTCGTTTCTGAAGGGAGAGAGCTTGTGGGCAGATGTCGCCGCTCTCCATCGCGCTCCGGCCTGCGCCGCCGAGAACCCGGCGGCGCCTTCAGGGTCGGAATCCTGCCGTAAGTGGCTGGGGGCGAATCCCAAGGCGCAGTTGCAGTGGAAACTCGAGGCCGCCTTCGCTCACTTTGAGAGCCAGGCGTGTTGTGGCGGGGGCGCTGCCGCCAAACCCGCAAAGTAGACGGCGTTTCAGGATTGCAGTCTGATGCGTCGTGCCCGAGGCATCTCCAAACTGGTTGCCGGGCCTTGGTTTAAGCTTGCAGGGGACTTCCATCTGCAACATAATCGGTTAGTTGTCTCCTCCCCAAGGAAGGTGGGTGGGCCTTCCAATGACCTGTCCAAAGTGTGGCTCCGAGAATTCCGACGCTGTGTCGCGCTGCCTGAAGTGTGGCTCGTCGCTCGTTGTCAGCGTGGAGGCCGAGACCTGGGTCGGGGGCGCCAAAGCTTCGGCCGGAGACGAAACCTGGGCGGGCAGTCCCAAGTCCCCTTCCGCGCCTCACCCCGCCCGAGACGAAACCTGGGCAGGCCCGCCGGGAGGTGCGCCCCAGGGTCCCGCTGACGCGCAAACCTGGGCTGGACAGCCATCCTCGCGCCCCGACGCCCCTACCGCTGCGCCCTTTTCCCGCTCCGCGCACGCGAATGCCCCCACCGCGGTGGGGTTCGGCTTCGGCGCTACCGCCGCTGCCCAGGGGCAGATCGATTTTGGCCCACGCTATCAGGTAGAGAAGCTCCTCGGTCAGGGCGGAATGGGTGCGGTCTATAAGGCCTATGACCGGGATCTTGACCGCACCGTCGCCCTCAAGCTGATTCGCCCCGAGTTGACCGTCCATCCCGAGTCCATGATGCGCTTCAAGCAGGAGCTGCTGCTGGCCAGCAAGATCTCCCACAAGAACATCCTGCGCATTCATGATCTCGGCGATGCCGGGGGGATGAAGTTTATCTCCATGGCCTACATCGAGGGCCATGACCTGAGCGACCTGCTGCGCAACACCGGCCGCCTGCCGGTTCCTCGTGTCCTGCAGATTGCGCGCCAACTCTGCGCCGCGCTTGAGGCGGCGCACAACGAAGGCGTGGTGCATCGCGATTTCAAGCCGCAGAACATCATGCTCGACCAGTCGGACAACGTGTATGTCTCCGACTTCGGCCTGGCCAAGTCGCTGGGGGAAGAAGGCGGCATGACCATGACCGGCGAATTGCTGGGCACGCCGCGCTACATGGCGCCCGAGCAGGTCGAGGGCAAGAAGGTGGACGCGCGCACCGATCTCTACGCGCTGGGCTTGGTGATCTACGAGATGGTCACCGGCGATGTCCCCTTCCAGAACGAAACCACCCTGACCATGATGTACAAGCGGGCCAACGAGGTGCCTCCCAGCCCTAAGATTGCCAACCCCGAAGTTCCCGACTGGCTGGTCCGCATCATCATGAAGTGCCTGGAGCGCGACCCCGACAGCCGGTACCACAGCGCGCACGAGATTTTCGACGACATCAACGCCAACCGGGCTCCCTCGGTCGCCCCAGGCATGTCGATCTCGATCCCCAGGATGCGAGTCACGGTCAGCAAGCGCCGCGGCGCGGTGGTCGTGATTGCAGCGCTGGTGCTGATTGCGGCCGTGGCCACGCCCCTCATCATTCGCTACCGGCATCGTCAGACCGCCGGCGAAACCACGGCGGCTAAGGCCAAATACGTCGCGGTCTTGCCCCTGAAGGTCGTCGGCGATCAGGCCTCTCTCGACTATATCGCCAACGGCGTGGTGGAGGCCGTGACCGCCAAGCTCTTCCAGCTCAAGGAAGTTCGCGTCGCCTCCTCCTCCGCCCTCGAGAAGCTGGGAAAGAACGCCGAGTCCGTTTCTGAAATCGGCAAGGCCCTGGGCGTCAACATGGTGGTCAGCGGCACCCTGCAAGGCTCCGGCGATAAACTCCGCATCGTGATGAACATGAACGATGCCGCCTCCGGGGAGCGCCTGTGGACCCAGGAATTCTCCGGCGTCACCGGCGATCTGCTCACCCTGGAAGATCAGATCTACAACAAGGTCACCTCCGCCCTCGAGCTGAAGCTCAGCCATGAAGAGCTGGCGCGGACCAGCGCTCATCCTACGGAAAACATCGGGGCCTACCAGCTCTACCTGCAGGGCCGTAACGCCATGCGGGGCAAGCTCGACGCCAAGGCGGCACAGGTGGCGATCGATTACTTCGATAAAGCCCGCCAGCAAGATCCGGAATTTGCCCTGGCCTACGCCGGCATCGCC
>DATHDM010000362.1:0-2453 GCA_035319065.1 Terriglobales bacterium | reverse complement strand
CCTGCAGGTGTGGATGGCGCATGGCTTCACCGCGCTGCGCGACGCCGGAGAGTCGGACATGGGCTACGGGCAACTGGCGCTGCGCGATGCGATCAACCGGGGACTGATCCGCGGTCCGCGCATCGTATCGGCGGGGAATTTCATTTCGCTCACCGGCGGCCACGGCGATGTCGATGTGCTGGCCTCGGACCAGCAACTGGGACGCCGTCCCAACATCGCCGACAGCACGGCGGAGGTCGGACCGGCGGTGCGCCGCGACCTGAAGTTCGGAGCCGACTGGATCAAGCTGATGGCGACCGGCGGAGTCATGGATCCGCACAGCGACTTCAACGTCCAGGAACTCAGTGAAGAGCAGATGGCCAGGGCGGTGGAGATTGCGCACCGGGCTCACAAGAAGGTGATGGCGCACGCCGAGGGCACCGAGGGCATCAAGGCGGCGGTGCGCGCGGGAGTGGATTCCATCGAGCACGGCACCATGCTGGATGAGGAAGGCGCCAGGCTGATGGAGCAGAAAGGAACCTGGCTGGTCCCCACGCTGCAGACGTTCCAACGCGGCGCGGAGCTGGGAACTTCGCTGGGTCAGGACCCGATTATGGCGCAGAAAGGCAAGCAGATCCTCAAGTATCAGCAGGAGGCCTTCGCCCTGGCGCTGAAGCACAACCTCAAGATTGCCTACGGGGTGGATGACGACGCGGATTTCGTTTCCAAAGAGTTCACCGCGCTGGTCAACGCCGGAATGAAGCCGCTGCAGGCGATCCAGGCGGCAACGATTCGCGCCTCCGAGATGCTGGGGATGGCGGACCAGACCGGGACCCTGGAGGCGGGCAAGTACGCCGACATTGTCGCGGTAAGCGGAGATCCGCTGGAGACGATCAGCGCCATAGAAAATGTCGTCTTCGTGATGAAAGGCGGAGAGGTCATCAAGGGCCCGGGAAAATAAGCAAACCCCGCTCCCCCGAGAGACTTGCCTAATAGGGGGAGAAGGTCATTGACTTGTCCTTCTTCTCCACCCAGATGCGCGCGGGTTCCTTGCGGTCGTTGATGGTGACCACCACCACCACGCCGCTGCCGGCCTGGGGATTGGCGGAGCCTTCGATGCGAAAGTTGCGGATGGGCCCCCAATCCCCGCCCGGTCCCCAGTCGTTATAAAAGTCGCCGAACTTGTATTGCGCATGCTGATTGGGATGCTGCTTCCAGTCGGGATCGGCGATCCACAGAGCGTAAGCGGTTTCAAAGTCCTTGTTTTGAAGCGCGGTGAAGAACTTGGTGACGATGCGCTCTTCCGGCCAATTGCGGAAAATCCAGGCAAGCGCCGCCAGAACGATGACGCCGAGGATTGCGGCGGCGATGAGCTGCTTGCGGCGGCGAGCGCGGCGCGGATCGTACTGCGGCGCTTCAAAGAGAGTCATGATCAGCATGAGGATAGCACCCCGCGGGACCGGGGAGGTTGACGCGGGTGCCGGGTGGAACTGCAGATCCCCGGCCAGCGATCGCCGGCTTCTGATGACGGGATGAAACAGCCGCTGGACGCGATGGCAGAAGCCGCGGCCATTGCAATGTTTCTGGCTGCCGCGCCTCGGGTCGCGCGAATCTCTATTTCAATTCCGCCAGTTTCGAAGTGGCGATTGAGGCGGCGGCGGAATTGGGGTTGTCGAGCCTGACCTGTTCGTAGAGTTTGCGGGCTTCGCCGCTGTCCTTGGTGGCGTAAAGCGAGGCCAGCTCCAGTTGCGCCGCCGGCTTGGCCACAGTGTCGGTGGGCTTCTCCACCAGCTCCTTGTATATCTGGATCGCCTGCGGGTCGCGGCCGGTCTGACGATAGAGCGCGGCCAGCGCCATCCGCGCGAGGGAGGCGAGGTTCTTGTCGCCGGAGCCGGCCACGCGCTGCAGTTGCGCCTCGGCCCCGGAGTTGTCGCCCGCCTCCATCAGGCTGAGGCCGAGAAAGTAGCGAGCCAGGCGGCCGGAGGCGACACTGGGATACTTGTCCGCTACCTGGCGAAGCTTGGGAATGGCGGCCTTGGCGCGTTCCGCGGCGGACGGGTAGGACTCCTGCTCGGGAGACGGGGGCGAGTCGGCGGGGCGCAGCGAAGCGTTGTAGGTCCTGAGCGCGCCGCTGAGCGCCAGGGCGGCCTGCTGCTCCTCGGACTGCATGTAGTACCAGCCGGCGAGCAGAACCACCACCAGCACGGCGGCGATCACCGCCCCGTAGACCAGGGGCTTGCGGTGCTCGGCAGCCCATTGCAGTTGCTCGGTTACCGTGTGGGCAAACTGATCTTCTTTGAGTTGGTGGCGTTGCGTACTGCGCAAAGTTCGTTCCTGGGAGAAGAAGTCGAAAATTGAGTCTAACAAGCGCGTTTCCTGGCCGTCAAACGCGGGGTGGGATAGGAGATAGGACATTTCAAAACCGGCCCTCTGCCCATATTTTGTGGTCATCGGAACCCACACCACAACCTAGT
>DATHDM010000361.1:0-6315 GCA_035319065.1 Terriglobales bacterium | reverse complement strand
GAGCGATTCGGCTCGCCCGCCGGCGGGGGCGGCGTTGCCTCTGGCTGTGGCTGGGCAATCGCGGGCGGCGGAACCGGCGCCGCAGCAACCTTGCCCTTCTTCTTGAGGAAGCACCCTGGCAAGGCACTCACCGCCACCAGGAGAACTCCCGTCAAGACAATTCGGCTCAATTGCATGGTGAAGTTTTAGTCTTTTTGGCTACGCATCGCAACCCGTTTACGCGGGCCGCGGTTTTCTACCGGTTCAGGTTTGTGGCTGGGTGTGTTCCGCAATCGCCTCCGGCATGGGTTCGGGCAGCTCCACCAGCGGAAAGCGCAGGTGGAAAGTCGTGCCCACACCTTCCTGCGATTCAAACTCGATCGAACCGTTATGCAGTTGCATGACGCGATACGCCATAGCCAGTCCGATGCCGCTGCCCCCCTTCTTGGTTGTGAAATACAGGTTGAAGATACGATCGCGGATCTCCGGGGGAATGCCTTTCCCCTGATCCTGGACGAGCACCTCAACGCTATCGGTATCCCGACGCGCAAAGATGTTCAGCTCTCCTCCCTGAGGCATGGCCTGCATCCCATTGATGACCACGTTCAGCAACGCTTGCTTGATCAGATCACTGTCGATGCGTACCGGAAGCGCCTCCTCCGGGATGTGGCGGACTATGCGCGCTCCCCGCTGTTCCGCGTCCGGCATGGCCAGCAGGACCACGTCCTCCAGCGTGCGGCGCAGGTCGGCTTCCACCAGGCGCAGCTCTACCGGGCGGGTGAAGTCCACCAGCGTCTGCACCACTCGATCCAGCCGCCGGATTTCATTGCTGATCACCTCCAGGTGGCGGTTGCTGGTTGGCTCCAGTGCGGGCAGCTTCTCCCGCAAGACCTCCAAGTGCAGCACGATGGCATTGATGGGATTCTTTACCTCGTGAGCCACGCCCGAGGTTAGCCGTCCGATGGCCGCCAGGCGGCGCGAAAGCTCGATCTCATCCTCGATGCGGTGCACCGTCTCGACGTCGTGAATGGTGAGCAGCGCGCCCATCTTCTCTCCGCCCTCGCGGATGAAATCGAGTGAGACCTGCACCCGGCGCCCGGTGGCCGTCTCGACTTCCTCCAGGTCGAAGGGCTGGCCGTGATGGAACGCATCCAGGATCATCTTTCCCAGCCGAGAAGTGCTGCTGAAAATTTCCTCCACCTGGTGACCGAGGATTTCCGAGCGCGGACGGCCGACAAACCGCTCCGCCGATGCGCTCACCAGGACCACGCGCGAGTCGCGGGTGAACAGCATCAGGCCGTCCTGCAGGTTGGCCATGATCTGGTCAAGGTTCTCCTTGAGCGCGGAGAAGACCTCCTGCACGTCGCGCATCTGGCGCCCGAGCTTGTCGATCTTGGTGGTAACCACGCCGTACTCATCGGTCCGTTGCCGTGCCGGGGCCTCCGGCGCAACCTCGATTTCCCCGGCGGTCATGCGGTCCAGGCGCGCGCCGATGTCCTCCAGCGGCTTCAGGGCCAGATTGGAGAGTGCCGCGGCGATAATCAGAGATAGCAGGATGCCGAGCGTGGTGAAGGTGAACGTGCGGTTGAGCTGTGGTCGCAATTCGTTCTTCAGAAACACCGTCTGGATTCCCACGCGAACATATCCGAATGGCACGCCCGCGCGATTCAGCGCCAGATCCACTTCGTAGGCCTGCGTCTTGCCATAGACCAGGCGCAACTGCCGCCACAGGCTGGCGTTCAGCAACCCGTCGAAGTTGGGCCGGGTTTCCAGCCTTTTGCCCTGCATGAAGGGATCGCTGTGCAGCAGGGCGCGTCCAGACGTATCGGTGATCGCTACGTAATCGATGATCTTCGAGTAGCCCATCACCGATTGCAGCACCGAATTCACGCCGGTATCGGTCTGCAGCGTGTCTTCGATTCTCTGCTGAATGGAGGTGGGGCCGTTGACCTCCGCCGGCTGCGCGTTCAGATCCTCTTCCACCGCGTCGCGGGAAACCTGGTAAATCTGGTGGGCCACGAAATCCGTGTCCGAGTAGGCTTCGCGAATACTCCGCCGCAGAAGCTGCGATACGTAAACGTAGGAGAGCACGCAGACCAACACCAGCACCATGCCGCTGATGGCGAGCACGAGCTTCGTCTTGAGTTGCAGGCGCGGACGCAAGTTAAGGCTCAGACGATGGCGTGTTTCTCGACGCGCGCTTGTGGATGATAGCGCAAAAGATTCACGGGCTGGAATTGGCCCGCAAGGCGCGCCTCAATTGGCTCTCTCCCCAGGCCCCTGGGCCCCGTACTCCTTCAGCTTGTTGTGCAGGGTCTTCAGGCTGATTCCCAGGATATCGGCGGCGCGCGTCTTGTTGTTGTTGGTGGACTCCAGCGTCTTCAGGATCAACAGGCGTTCAGCTTCCCCCACCGTCGTGCCCACCCCCAGGCGAACGGCGTTGGCCTCGATCACCGGCGCCCGCGGCGGCATCTGCCCAAAGCCGGGAGGCAAATGCTTGGTCTCCACCAGCGATCCTTCGCAAACTATGGTTGCCCGCTCTAAAGCATTGCGCAACTCGCGCACGTTTCCCGGCCAGCCATAGGAGTGGAACACATTCATCACCGATTCACTCACCATGGCCACGTTGCGCCCATTCTTGGCATTCAGGTCGGTTAGCAGGGCCTTGATCAGTTCCCCCAGGTCCTCCTTGTGCTCGCGCAGCGGCGGCATGTGAATGCTGAAGACATTCAGGCGGTAATAAAGATCATTGCGCAACTCGCCGCGGGCCACGGCTTCTTCCGGAACCTTATTGGTGGCGGCAATCACCCGCACATCCACCGCCGTTTCCACCTTGCTGCCCAGACGGCGCAGCTTCCGGTCTTCGAGCACGCGCAGCAGCTTGGCCTGGGTGGCAATCGGCATCTCGCCGATTTCGTCCAGCAATAGCGTGCCTCCCTCCGCCAGCTCGAAGCAGCCTACGCGCCGCTCTAATGCGCCGGTGAACGCCCCCTTTTCGTGGCCGAAAATTTCGCTCTCGATCAAAGTGTCCGGGATCGCGGCACAGTTGATGGCCACGAACGGCTTCAAACGGCGGGAACTCTGTTCGTGGATGGTTCGCGCCACTAGTTCCTTACCAGTTCCGCTTTCTCCCGTGATCAGCACCGAGGCGTTGCTGGGCGCCACCATTTCCACCAGCCGGAAGATCTCCTGCATCTTGCGGGAGGATCCGACCAGCGCGCCAAAGACTCCGGTATCGCGCAGCTTGCGCTTGGCAACCTCCAGCTCGACTTCCGTGTCGCGCTGGCGCGATGCATTCTGCAGCACCGATCGCAGGCGTGTGCGATCCACGGGTTTGGTCAGGTAGTCGTAGGCGCCCATCTTCATCAACTCGACCACTATGGGGATCTCTTCATTGGCGGTGACCACGATCACCTTGTACTCGGTGGAAGACTCTGACAGCTGCCGCATAACCTCGATTCCCCCCATGCGCGGCATCTGCAGATCCAGGAGGATGATGGCCGGCTTGGCGGATTCCGCCAGTTGCAGACCCTCCACCCCGTCGGCTGCGGTCACCGTGGCGTAGCCCCACGCGGATAGCAACTCCGCTAGGCCACTCCGGGCATTCTCCTCATCGTCGACGATGAGTACCTTCTCCTGCGGCATAAGTGTCTATATTTTCATGCTTGCGGCGATCGGCCGCAACCTGCCCCGATTCCTTCTGGCCAGGCCGGTTGTCGCCCCGAAACTGAGCAGCGCCCCCGGCGCGCTGCCATGCGTATGTTTGAGTCTTGAGGTCGTAAGATGCGATCTGCGCGCCTTGGGTCAACGCCATCCCCCATGCCCGCTGAACCTCCATTGTGCATGTAAGGAAAATTCTTGGCAAAAAGGAATATCTCCGATGAAAAGAAATGCCTTCCTGAGCTTCGCAGAACCAAAAGATGCTTGCCTTTGGGAGTGTCGAAATGAATTCTATCGTGCAGCGAATGGTTTTCTATCGCAGTCCAAAGGTCGACGCCTGGTGTCAAAGGGCAAATTTCTGAATTGGGACTATTCTTGGTAAACCTAAATGGTGCAGAGTTTTTCTATTTACTCTGCAAGTCGTTGCTGTACAATGCTCGCCTTGCAGTGCCAGGTTGGACTCTGGCGCTGTCTCGGCCACCCTTAGTAACAAAACAGTCCTTTTACGAAATCCCGGAGGATTTTGCATGTCACTCCCTAAATGCTTTTGTGGTCGTGTGCTGTTCGCGCTGGCGATATCGGTACTGTTGCTGTCCTCCGTTGCGCCGGCGCAAGAGGCCCCCACACCTAAATTCGATGTGTTCGGCGGGTATTCCTGGGAAGATCCTAGCGCCTCACTTGCTGGTCAAAAACTCAGGTCCGCCAGTGCGGGTGGAGCGGGAACTTTCACGTACAACTTCACCAATATTTTCGGCCTGAGCGTAGATGGGGCGGGCCACTCCGACGGCAACAACGAGATTTATACCGTGATGGCCGGACCGCGCCTGATGTGGCGGCAGGAGCACTTCCAGCCCTACCTCCACACCCTGCTCGGACTGAATCACCTCAAGACCGATGGCATTTTTGCGGGGGATCCCTCGAGGAACGGAATTGGCGCCCTGCTGGGCGGCGGGTTTGATATTCCCATCACTCCGCGCTTCAGCTGGAAGCTGATCGAGGCCAATTATCTGTGGGCGCACCAGAATTTCCGCCCCCTCGCAACCAACACTACCAATCTCGGTTGCGTTGATCTGCGCACCGGCATCGTGATCAATTTCGGTCTCGCTCCGCCGCTGCCCCCGATGGCGGCCAGCTGTAGCGCCGCCCAGCCGTCTGAAGTCATGGCCGGCGAGCCAGTCTCGGTTTCTGCCACCGTGGCCAACATTCCACCCAAGCACACCGTGAACTATAGCTGGACCTCCACCGGTGGCAAGGTCACGCCTAACGGCAACGCCGCCAGCGTTGACACCACCGGCCTGGGGCCTGGGAACTACACTGTGACCGCAACCGCGACCGATCCCAAGCCGCGCAAGAACCAGGGTCCGGTCAGTTGCACCGCGACCTTCACGGTGAAGGAGCCCCCGAAGAATCCGCCAGTGCTGACCTGCAGCGCTAATCCGTCAACCGTGCGCGCTGGCGAACCCTCCACCATCACCGTTCAGGGCACCAGCCCCGATAAGGTTCGCATTACCAACCTCTCGTGGCAGAGCTCTGGCGGTCGAAGCACCGGCCAAGGCAACATCCAAGCCGGAGCCAACGTGGGTGAATTCACTGCAACCGGTACTCTGGATACCGCCGGAGCTCCGGCTGGACCGATCACAGTGACGGCCACCGCCACTGACGAGCGCGGCCTGACGGGAAGCTGCACCGCGACGGTCAACGTCGAAGTGCCGCCGCCGCCTCCGCAAGCCAGCAAGCTGAGCGAGTGCCAGTTCCCGAATAAGGTGAAGCCGTGGCGCGTGGACAACACCTGCAAGGCTATCCTTGACGATGTTGCCCTGCGTATGCAGCGCGAACCGGATTCCAAGCTGGTGATCGTGGGCCAGGCGGATCCGGATGAGAAGGAAGCCACGCGCCTGGCAGCCGAGCGCGCGATCAACTCCAAGTCGTACCTGTCTGGCGGCGAAGCCAAGCAGGCCATCGACCCGAGCCGCATCGAAGTGCGCACCGGTACCGGCGGCGGACGCCGTGCCGAGTACTACATCGTGCCGGCGGGTGCCACCTTCAGTGAAGCTGGGACTACGGTGGTGAACGAGAGCAGTGTTAACGTTCGCACCGATAAGCACCCGGCTCCCAAGAAGAAGGCGGCTCCGAAAACTACACCGCAGGGCTAGGCCTTTGAGCTAACCCTTTGATTACCTTGTCTCAGGCCGATCGGTCATGACCGATCGGCCTTTTGTTATCTTAGCCAGGTAGGAGAGAATCCCCGCCAGGGTCCCGGGCTTCCGCGGGGATTGGCAATCCATTCCCTATGACCATCACGCGGTGTCAGGAATCCACGACTGGGCGTATCCTCATCACACGGGAAACGCGCGTCGACTAATCGGGGAGAGGGGATAGACAGCGTGATCAGGGTAAGTACCTTAGGATTTTTGAAACGCTTCCTGGTGGTGATTTGCTGGCTCTTGCTGGCGCAAGCCGCGCTGGCCGGACAGTGGTCGGTTTTGGGTCCCGATGGGGGCAATGCGCGCAGCCTAACCTACGATCCTAAGAATCCGGATCGCATCTTTCTGGGCACCAGCGCGGGCGAATTGTTCGTTTCCAACGATGCGGGCGCAACTTGGTCTTTCTTCACCCACCTGGGCGCAGGTTTCAGCTACGTTCTCGATAACGTGGTCTTCGATCCCACCGACAGCA
>DATHDM010000360.1:0-15421 GCA_035319065.1 Terriglobales bacterium | reverse complement strand
CGCCTGTGTGCCCAGAATGGTGCGGTACTCGCGGGATTGCTTCAGCAGTTGCTCGTCGTAGTCAGCCGGTGTGATGTCGCCCTGCAGCAGGACGTGGGTGTGGGTGTCGATCATGCCCGGCAGACAGGTCTCGCTGCTCAGGTCGATGACCTCCGCGCCGGCGGGAGGCGGGCCGCCTTCTTTCAGCTCACGAATCTTCTCTCCGGCCACGACGATGGTCACATTCCGTCGCGGCTGGTCCGAACGACCGTCGATCACAGTGCCGCATTTGAGAGACACCACCCGAATGGGCGCGGCTTGGCCAGGCTTGGCGCCCTGAGCCCAACTCAGGACCGAAGCGACCGCTACAAGGCAGAGAGCTCGATTCACCACTGGGTCTAGCTCCTTTGATTTCCAGAATCGGGACTGGAAGCCCGAGAGTGTACCACCGCCGCCATCTTCCGCTACCTGCTTTAGCTTCAATGAATTGGGCAACCGCGTATGCGAAGGGCCAACGCGGCGCCGATGTTCTTCCCGCGAATGATCCTCGAAAAGTCGCCATCATCACGGCAATTCCGGCCACATCGCGGTAGGCTCTGAGGCGGAGAAGAAAACCAAGGAGCCCCTATGCTAGCCCGGATCTTGCTCATCTTTCTGCTCGTCGCCTCGGTAGCGTCGCCTGCTCAGACGCCACAGACCCCCACCGAAAAGCCACGGGTTGGCAGGGTTGCAGCGCCCTACACACCACCTTCCTCCGGCAAGGAGATGTACGAAGCCTATTGCGCCTCCTGCCACGGAATCGATGGCCGGGGGGATGGCCCGGCGGCCCCCGCGCTCAAGAACCCGGTACCCGATCTCACTCTGATTAGGAGCCACAACCGGGGCCAGTTTCCCGATGCACACATCGCTGAGATCATCCGCGGCGACATCAATCTGCCGGCGCATGGCTCCAAGGACATGCCGGTCTGGGGCCGCGTCCTGCTTGCCGTCAGCGATCATCATCCTGCCGAGGTTCAGCAGCGGATCGCAAACCTGGTCCTTTACATCGAGTCTTTGCAGCGGTAACGCTGCTGCCCACTTATTCAGCCCGGCTTCCGGTTCCTTTGTTACCCCGAGGCGTAGCGGGGCCTTGTAGTTTTCAAATCAGACATTTCATAATTTCCTCATGTCCCGGCCCGCCCAGCTCCTCGCCCTGCTCCGCACTGCGATCGTCGTGGTGTTCTTCATAGCGGCCGTCCTGGTCTATGTCCCCTGGTGGCTTGGGTTCCTGCGCTGGCCTCATGACTGGAGCTGGCGCTGGGAATTCCTCGGCGTCGTGCCTCTGATGGCTGGAATCCTGATCGTGCTGCGCTGCGCCTTTGCCTTTGCCTGGGAGGGGCTGGGCACCCCGGCGCCCATCGACGCGCCGCGCGCGCTGGTGGTCAATGGCTGGTACCGCTACGTGCGCAATCCGATGTACTGGGGAGCTTTTCTCATCCTCGTTGGCGAATGGGCGCTGTTTGGCGCCGGGTGGTCCACGGTGCTTTACGTCACCGGCTTCGCCCTGGCGGCTGGTCTGTTTGTGAAGTTCTACGAGGAGCCGGCGCTGCATCGCAAATTCGGCAGGGAATACGACGAATACTGCCGCAACGTGCCGCGCTGGATTCCGCGCCGCACCCCCTGGCGGGCCGGCTAGCCCGTCCCCGCCATCAGGATGGGCGGAGTCGGTACCGCGCTCCCGGCCTCGTCTTCCATGGTGATGGCAAAACCTTTGGCCTCCATGCCCTGGCGCATGCCAGGTCCCACCATGATGGCGCTTCCCTTTCCGTCAGGCTTGAACATGCCGCAAGGCATGGGAGCCTCCCCCGACATCGGCAGCAACCACACCTCGTAGGCTTTTCCTGCCGGCGCCTGCTCCATGTTGCTGGCCAGAAGCACGAACTGCCCCGTGCTCGCCATATAAACCGCCTTCGCCTGGGGCTGGGGCTTGGCATTGGCCGCCACCAGCGTGAATCGCTGCGCCGCCGGCGAAGTCAGCAGGCTCATGACCTCGCGGACCTTCTGCAACTCTCCCTGCGTCTGGGCATTCTTCGCTTGCAGTGCGGTGACCTGGTGCTCCAGATCCTGGTTCTGACGCCAGAGCACGAAGGCCAGCAGCGCCATGGCCGCAGCCGCCAGCGACGGCAGCCAAAACCACGCCCACGGTTTGCTTTTCTCTGGCGGTGCGGACTGCCTTTCCCCCGCGATCGTGGCCAGCAGCCGCTGGCGCGAGCGGACGGGCGGCGCGGGACCTTCGGTCGAGAGTGCCAACAGGCTCAGGTCGCCGCGCAATTGCTCCAGCTCGCGCCGGCACTCCGCGCATCCCCCAAGATGCGCCTCCAGCGCCGCCTTCTCGGCAGGCTTCAGCGTGTCCATGGCGTAAAGCGCCAGGTCTTCCGCGAATTGGTCGTGCCCGCTCATTCCGCGAACGCCTTTCGCAGGGTGATGAGCGCGGTGCGGATGCGCGTCTTCACCGTCCCCAGGGGCTCTCCCGTCTTTTCCGCGATCTCGCTGTGTGTCATGCCCTCAAAAAAAGCCATCTCCAACGCCGAACGCTGGGCTTGAGGCACGTTCTGCAGGATCGCGCGAATCTTCTCCACTACTCGCCGCCGAGCCGCGCCATGCTCCAGATCCATGTTTACGGCTACCGTCTCCGGAAGTTCGTCCGCCGGTCGCTGCTTGCGCAGCGCGTCAATGGACCGGTGGCGGGCAACCACCGCCAACCACGCTCCCAGAGCGCCGCGCCTGGCGTCGAACATTCCCGGGTTCCGCCACAGCTGCAGGAAGATGTCCTGCAGCACGTCCTCGGCTGCGGCGCTATCGCGCAATACGCGCAGCGCCACTCCGTAGACCACTGAGGAGTAGCGGTCGTAGAGCGCCGCCATGGCGCCTTCATCCCCCGCGCGGAGGGCCGCCATCAGCGCCTCATCCGAGGGTGAAGGGGATGGTTGCGTGGCTGACACGCGGAATAGTCTCGTCTCTGCTCTGGGCTGAGGTTCTTCCGGGCTGACATAGGCCAGCCAGATGCCGATCGGGCTTTGCCAAGTTAACAGCACGGGCACTTTGCTACAAGTCCGGGCCAGAGAACCAATAATCCCTCAGCAGTACGATGCAGCAAAGCGGTTTGGATTCTGCGGCACCCCGGGCTCCGGCCCTGCGGCCCCATCCCATCGCTTCTTGAGAATGCTCTCGCCCGCACCGATCGCCTCCATTCAGTGCTCCCTTTCCCATTGCATCTCGCGCACCAACCTTCCAAACTATGCGGAGATGATAACGATAGCGGTTATCCCTGCCCGGCTTGCCTCCACCCGTTTGCCGCGCAAGATTCTGCGTGAAATCTCGGGGCGGCCGATGCTGGCGTGGGTCTACGAAGCTGTGCGCTCGTCTTCCTTGCTCAACGACGTGATCGTGGCCACCGACTCGGACGAGATTCTGCAAGTCTGCCGGCAACACGGCTGGCACGCCCGCCTGACCTCCGCCCAACACCGCAGCGGCACCGAGCGCGTGCATGAGGTTGCCCGGGAGATTGCCGCTGACGTGTACTTGAACGTGCAGGGTGACGAGCCCCTGACTCGCCCCGAGCACATTCATTCCCTCGTCCAGTTGATGCGCGACCCGGCGGTACAGGTGGGAACACTGAAAACAGCCATGGCCGCGATCGATATTCCCAATCCCAACGCAGTTAAAATAGTGACCGATTACGCCGGCCGAGCGCTCTACTTCTCCCGTGCCACCATCCCCTGCGATCGCGACCACACCGGTGAAACCCGATACTTCAAACACCTGGGCTTCTACGCCTATCGGAGGGCGGCTCTGGATCGATTCGTGGCGCTGCCGGAGTCTTCTCTGGAACGCAGCGAAAAGCTCGAGCAGTTGCGCTTTCTCGAGAATGGCATTTCCATCCTCGTGGGCGAAACCCCGTTTGATACCGTGGGCGTCGATACCGAAGAGGACCTTCGGCGCGCCGAGTCGTTGATCGGCGCCCTTCCCCAACGCTCTTAGGAGATCCATGGCTGCCGCAAGCGACGACCACCAACAGATTCGGCTCCTGCTCAGCAAAATCAACGACGCCTGGCTGCGGGGCGGGCCAGAAGACATCCCCCTTGCCCTCAACTCATGCTTTCATTCAGACATTCGCATCAAGGGTCCCGGCTTCCAGGAAATGGCCACGGGAAAGGAAGCATGCATCCGCAGTTACCAGGAATTCCTGCGGCAGGCACAGATCAGGGGTTGCACGCTCTCCGAACCGGCAATCGATGTTTACGGAGACACCGCCGTAGCCACCCTCAGGTGGGATATGACCTACGCGCTGAACGGCCAGGAATTTAGCGAGTCGGGCCACGATCTCTTCGTGTTCGCACGCATCGCCGGGCAATGGCTGGCCGCTTGGCGCGCGATGCTCCCCTAGCTGCCACCGAGTCAGGTCCAGGTATCAGGTGTGCGCGATTCCACGCGTCCGGTGCTGGGCGGCGGCAATGCGCTTGGAAATCGCCGGATGCGAGTGAAAGAACCACTCCACCCACCGTGGCGGAGTTCGTTCCGCCAGGTTCTGGTCCGCCAGCTTGTTCATGGAGGTAACAAACGGTTCGATGTCGGGAATTGACGCAAAGCAGTATGCGTCGGCCTGCCTCTCGTTATAGCGCGAATAGGCATTGAGGGCGGGCATCAGCAGCAGCGACATGGCGGTGGAAACCAGCACCAGCAGCGGAAGGTTGGCAAAATCCGCCAGCGTGAGAAACATCCCTCTCTCCACCGAGTAGCGCAGGACTTCCGCCGTCGCCCAAAACCCAAAGAAGGTAATCCCCACCTGCACCAGGATTCCCTTCAGCATGTGTCGGTGGACGTGATGCCCTAGCTCGTGAGCCAGCACCGCCTCGATCTCGTCGGCGGAATAATTCTCCAGCAGTGTATCAGCCAGGATGATACGTCGCGTAGCGCCCAGCCCCGCCAATGCGGCATTCGCCTTCCGCGATTTCTCCGACAGCTTCCACTCGTAGACTCCGCGAACCCTGGTGCCTGCTCGCTCGCTCAGCCGCAGCAGGCGCTCACGCAGTTCCTCGTTTTCCAGCGGCTGAAACTTGTAAAACAACGGAAACAGCACCACGGGAGCAATCTGCGCGAACAGCACCGTGAGCAGGATGAAGATCGCCCAGGCGACCAGCCACCAGTGCTCTGGCCACGTGCGTATCGTCCAGTAAATGAGCTCGACCAGGATGGCGGCAATCACCAGGCCCACCAGCCACGACTTCACCTGGTCCCACAGCCACGAGCGCAGCCGTTGGTTGGAAAGGTTGTAGCGATGCTCCAGGCGGAAAGAATAGTAGTCAAGCGGCAGCCCCACCAGCTTGCTCAATACCGCCAGCATGATCACAAACAGCAGGACGGCCAGTGGATAGCTCTGCAGGGCGCCGCGGTAAGCCCAGTCGCGCAGAGTCCCGCTCCAGCCCGTGATGAGGAGCACAAACAGCACCGCCAGGCTCAGCAGCAGGTCGAGGATCTGCAGCCGCCGGTGAATGCGGTTATACTGCCGCGCCTCCGGCGAATCCTGCTTGTTCGCGCTTGCCGCAATCATCGTCATGCCGAGTTCACTCGCAAAAGACGGTTAGCTCCAGTTTGCGCCTATGCCGCATTCTCGTGCACAAAGGCTTCAGCCGTTGCCAGAATCTCCTGCACCAGCTCCGGCGATGACGCCTCGCAGTAGATGCGCATCAGGGGCTCGGTTCCGGAGGCGCGCATCAGGATCCAGGCCTCCGCTCCGTTTCCGTTCCTGGGAGCCGCCAGGAACAGCTTCACTCCATCCAGGTCTTCCTTGCGCACCACTGGGTACTTCCCAAATTGGCGGATTTGGCCGGAATCTGCCCGCCTGATGGCAGCATACTTGATCTCGTCGGGAATGTGCAGATCGCGGCGGCCGTAATAGTGCGGCCCGAACTGCTGCTGCAGCTCCGCCACGATTTGACCTAGCGGCTTGCCCTCATCGGCCATGACGTTGGCCAGCAGCAGCGAGTTGAGCATGCCGTCGCGCTCCGGCAAGTGCCGGGGAATGCCGATCCCTCCAGACTCCTCCCCGCCGATCAAAACCTCTTTGCCGGAGAGCACCACGTCGGTCACGTACTTGAAGCCGATCCCGTGCTCGATCAGCTCCCGGCCATATTGTTTGGCAATGCGGTCCAGCATGCGCGTCGTATTGAACGCGCGTGTAATCGCTCCCGGCCACTTCTTGTACTTCAGCAGCCAGGAGAGCAGGATGGCATAGCATTTGTGCGCGTCCACGAAGCTGCCGTCTTCGGCGACCGCACCGATGCGGTCGGCGTCGCCGTCGGTGACCAGGCCGGCGTGACAACCCTCGCGCACCACCGTCTCCTGCAGCATCTTCACATGCGGCTCGATGGGCTCGGGGTTGATGCCGGGGAACATCGGGTTCACCTCGCCGCGAATCTCCACCACGTCCACGCCGCGGCTCTTGAGAATGCCTCCCACCACTCCCCGCCCTGCTCCGTACATGTAGTCGAGAGCGAGTCGAAACCTGGCTTTGGCAATCTTGTCCAGATCCGCGAATTGCGAAATCGCCGGGATGTACGGCGCCTTCAGATCCACCACCTCGATCTTGCCGGGACTGCCCTGGGGCATCGCGCCGGCGCGCACTTCCGCCTCGATCTGCTGGATGACGTCGGACCGGGCCGACCCGCCAAACTTCTCTTTGAACTTGACGCCGTTCCAGGTGTAGGGATTGTGGCTGGAGGTGATGGCCACACCGCCGGCGGCGCCAAAATGCTTCACGCAATAGGAAATGGCCGGCGTGGGCGTGTAATCGTCGGCCAGCTTCACCGGAATGCCGGCATTGGCGATGGTCTCTGCAATCGCCTGCGCGAAGCGGTTGGAGCCGAAGCGGGTGTCGTACCCGATGACGAGCCCGCGGCTGGCGTCTTCCTTCTTCAGGACGTAAGACGCGATGGCGCCCCCTACCCGGCGCACGTTTTCGAACGTGTAGTCGTCAGCGATGACCGCACGCCAGCCGTCGGTGCCAAACCTGATTTCCTTCTGCTTGCTCATATGCTTATGCTGGATTCCAGCCGGTGCTCTCCAGGGTCAGGTCAGCTTCTTCAGCTTCCGTTCATCGAGATACTTCACCACCTTGCCCACGTCCTGCGCCCGCTCGCGCGTGGTAATCAGCAGAGCGTCCCGTGTCTCCACCACCACCAGGTTTCTGACTCCCACCGCGGCCACAAATTTGTTCGGAGAATATACGTAGTTGCCTTCCGCATTGAGAACAAAATCTGCATTGCCCTGTATGACGTTCGCGCCTTCGCCCATCTGCGTGTGATGCTCATACAGCGCCGCCCACGACCCCAGATCGTTCCAGCCGAAGTTCGATGGAATGCAATACAGGCGGGAACGGTCCTCGCCCTGGGCGGAACGCGGCTCCAGGATGCCGTAATCCACGCTGATGTTCTCGCATTTGGGATAAAGCCTGCGGAAGACAGCGGCGAAGCGCCGGGTGCCAAACGTGGAGGCGATTTCCTCCAGGTACCGCGCGGTTTCGGGCAGATGCTCGCGCATGGCCTGAACCAGCGTCCGCGCGCTCCAGATGAACATACCGCTGTTCCAGAAATAGTTCCCCGCCGCACAAAATTCCTTGGCCCTCTCCAGGCTTGGCTTTTCGGTAAAGCGGCGCACGTGAAGCAGCCCTTCCGATTCCTGCCTTCCGGCCTCGATATAGCCGTACCCGGTCTCAGGACGATGCGGCTGAATGCCCATCACCACCATGTTTTCGCCCGCCGAGGCAACGGCAATGGCGCGCTGAATCACGCCGCGGAATTCCTGTTCCTTGTCGATGACGTGATCGGAGGGGAACAGGCCGAGGATGGCTTTCGGATCCTGGCGCACGAGCAGAAAGGCCGCCAGCCCGATTGCCGGGGCGGTATTGCGTCCCACCGGCTCGGCGATGATCTGCCTGCGTTTCACGCGCTTGAGCTGCCGCGCGATTCCCGCCTGCAGGTCCGAGTTGGTAATCACCAGGAAGTTGGCCGGTGGCGCCAGCGGCAGCAGGCGCGCGACCGTCTGCTGGATCATGGTCTGCTTCCCGGCAAGCGCCAGCATCTGCTTGGCACGCCTGCGGCGACTGAGCGGCCAGAAGCGCGTGCCCCGGCCGCCCGCCAGGATTACCGGATAGAAATTGGATTTCGTAACCAAGAATTGATCAGTCTCGCTGCGCCTTCTCGCCCGACAAAGCGTTCTCAGCTTTCGGAGGCACAGTCATGGCGAGGAATTCTACTTCCCACTGAGGCCGAACGGTGAATTGATCGATCACAGCCGGGATCACCACCGCCTCGCCGCGGCCGAACATTACCGGCGCATGGCTTCGGGTTTCGATGATTCCCGCTCCCTCCAGGCCCACCACGATCTGCACCGAGCCCCGCGTCGGAACAGCGGCCTGCGATGCCGATTCGGCTCCCTCCTCCGTCTGCCCTCGAAGATGAAACTTCTTCACTCGAAAATAGGGATTGGAAATCAGGACCGCGCACATTCTGTCCGCGAGCACCGGCGCTACCTTGCCGGCACAGGTAACCTCCTTCATCGCTGCCAGCCCCTGTTTCACGTGCAGTTCGCGCGGTCGTCCGAAATCGTACAGGCGAAACGTGGTGTCGGAGCTCTGTTGCGTCTCCACCAATACCGAGCCCGGTCCGATGGTGTGCACGGTCCCGGCATCGACGAAAATCATGTCCCCCGGAGTCAGGTCGATCCAGTTGAGCAGTCCCTCCGCCCCCAGTTCGTGAATAGCTCGCTCGAACTGCTGCCTGGTTGTCCCCGGTTTCAATCCCAGACCCACTTTCGCGCCGGGAGAAGCCTGCAGCACGTACCAGCACTCCGTCTTCCCCCAGGGCTGGCCGATGCGCCGCGCGCTGGCGTCGTCGGGATGGACCTGCACTGACAGCTTTTGATGAGGAAACAGGAACTTGATCAGCAGAGGGAAGCGGTCCGGTTCAGGCGCCGAGTTGCCCACCAGCTTGCGCTGGAAGCGCCGGCTCAGCTCCGCCAGGGAGGTTCCCGCCAATGGCCCATCGATCACCTTGCACTCGTCTCCCGTCAGCCAGACTTCGCCGATCGGTTCGGTGCCCGGGGCCGTGAAGTAAGGAGAGAGATCGCGCGTGCCCCAAACGCGTTCGCTGAAGTACGGGCTCAGCCGCAGAGGGTAGAGGTCCGCCATCCGATCTTCATATTAAAGCACGCTTCCAGATCCGCTCGACTCAGAGCGGGGAGCTTTGCCCTCGCTCAATGAGAAGGCGGGCGGAAAGCTACGCGCTGCCAAAGAACTTCTTCATCCGCTCGAGCCCGCGATCGATGTCCTTCATCGACGTGGCATAGGACAGCCGAAGGTGGTCGCTGGTGCCAAAGGCCTCGCCCGGCACCACCACCACGTGCGCCTCCCGCAGCAGACGCGACGCCATCTCGGAGGCTGACTTCATCCCGTCCTTGCGGATATAGGCCGACACGTTGGGATACGCGTAGAACGCGCCCTGAGGCAATGTGCAATGGACGTGCGGAATCTCGCGCAACCCATGCACGATGCGATCGCGCAGCTTGACGTAATCCTCTCCCATCTCGCGCACGCAGTCCTGCGGCCCGTTCAGAGCGGCCACCGCCGCCTTCTGCACAATCGATGTGGGATTGGAAGTAGACTGGCTCTGCAGCTTCTGCATCGCCGCCACGATCTTCGCCGGACCCAGCGCATACCCCATGCGCCATCCCGTCATGGCATAGGTTTTCGACAGCGACCCGATGACCACCAGGTGCTCCTTGGCTTCCAGGATCGAACCAACAGAGAACCGCCGCCCGGTATAGTCCAGGTAGACGTAGCACTCGTCGGCAACCACGTAAATGCCGCGGCTGTGCGCCAGCTTGACGATGGCGGTCATGTCCTGCGGACTCATCACCGCACCGGAAGGATTGCAGGGCGAATTCAGGATGATAGCTTTGGTCCGCGGACCGATTACGCGCTCCACCATCTCTGCGGTGATCTGAAACGCCCGGCGCTCATCGGTCTCCACCAGTACCGGCAGGCCTCCCGCGTAGCGCACGATGTCCTTGAACGACACCCAGTAGGGGACAGGGATAATCACTTCGTCGCCGTGATCCACCAGTACCTGAATCGCGTTGAAGAGCGCATGCTTGCCGCCGGTCGAAGCGATCGCCTCCTCCCGCATGTAGCTCGATCCAAAATCCTGCGCATGCCGGTTCACGATGGCGTCGCGCAGCTCCGCGGTCCCCGCTACCGCCGTGTACTTGGTGAAGCCCGCCTGAATGGCCGCGATGGCCGCATCCTTGATGTGTTGCGGCGTCTGAAAGTGCGGCTCGCCCGCCCCAAAATCCACCAGGTCGGCGCCGGCGGCTCGCATCTTCTCGGCCTCGGCCACCACCGCCATGGTGGCGGACACCTCAATGCGGTCAATGCGCTGGGTAAAGATCGACTGCGTTCCTACTGCCATCTGCTTCTATCCTTCCTTTTGGTAATTCTCAGCCTCCGTTGACCTTGCTGTGCAAACGCTGCTCCACCAGTTCCGGCACCAGCCCGCGTACCGATCCGCCCAATTCCGCAATCTCCTTCACCAGGCGGGAGCTGACATAGCTGTAGGCCTCGGCCGGCATCATGAACACTGTCTCCATCTGCGGATACAGCTTTCGGTTCATCAGGGCCATCTGCAGTTCGTACTCATAGTCGCTGATGGCCCGGATTCCGCGCAGCAATACCTGCGCGTGGACCTTGCGCGCATAGTCCACCAGGAGTCCTTCAAAAACATCGATGCGGACGTTGTCCCAGCGCGCCGTCAATTCCTTCAGCATCGCCGTACGCTCGCTGAGTGTGAACAGCGGGTTCTTCTCCGGATTGCGCAGAATGGCTACCACCAGCAGGTCGAAAATCTCTGCCCCACGTGCAATCAGATCCAGATGCCCATTCGTGACCGGATCAAAAGAACCGGGATAGATGGCGACGATGTTCTTCAAATGCCCTCAGCACGCCCACTGCCAGCGATTCTAAGTGTTAGGGAAGGCGCCCGGCAACTTGAAGATTTGGGCTGCAGGGAGGCGATCGCCGGCCGGTGAAATGGAACCCCACCACGCCGGACGGAGGCAGCGTTTGCTATGCTGGAGCGCCGCGTATGTCATCCCCGTCCTCGAAACCGTCCCTGTCCGCACGCCTTGGTCTGGTCTTCGTACTGATCCTGACGCTGAGCCCACAATCGCTTCGCGCCCAGACCCCCGCGTCCGCTTCAACCCCGGTCACGCCTTCCCCGCCCGCCTCCTCCGATCCCTGGTGGAAGCATGCCGTCATCTATGAAATCTATCCCCGTAGCTTCCAGGACAGCGATGGAGATGGCATAGGCGACCTCAACGGCATCACTTCGCGTCTCGACTATCTCCGCGACCTGGGAGTGGATGCCATCTGGATCACGCCTTTCTATCCTTCTCCCCAGGTCGATTTCGGCTACGACATTGCCGACTATCAGGCCATCGATCCGCGATTTGGCACTATGGCCGATTTTGACCGCCTGGTGCGCGAAGCCAATCAGCGCAACCTGCGGGTAGTCCTCGACCTGGTCCTGAATCACACTTCCGATCAGCATTCCTGGTTCAAGGAATCGCGGGCGTCGCGCGACAATCCCAAGCGCGACTGGTACATCTGGCGTGATGGCAAGAACGGCGGTCCGCCGAACAACTGGCTCTCCTGGTTCGGTCATTCCGCCTGGACGCTCGATCCTAAGACCAAGCAGTACTACTACCACTACTTCTACACCGAGCAGCCTGACCTCAATTGGCGCAATCCCGAGGTGGAGAAGGCGATGTTCGATGCAGTCCGTTTCTGGCTCGACCGCGGAGCGGCCGGTTTTCGCCTCGATGCCGTGTCGCGCTTGTTTGAAGATCCCGGCCTGCACGACGATCCCATTCTTCCCGGCATTAATGCCTACGGCGATCCCAACATCGAGCATAAGTACACCGACAATCTCCCCGAGGTGCACGACGTCCTGCGCCGGCTCAGGCAGTTGGTGGACCGCTATCCCGGCAACCCGATGCTGATCTCGGAGGCCGATGAGCCCAACATCGCCGAGCTCGCCAAAATGTACGGCTCGAACAACGACGAGATCCAGTTGCCCATGGATTTTCAGATCGCCGACGTCAATCGGCTTTCCGCACCCGAATTCCGCAGGCTGTTGGAGGAGGTGGAACACAACTCTGCCGGCGGCCAGCCGGAATATTTCTTCAGCAACCACGATCAGCCACGCCAGTGGGACCGCTACGGCGACGGCGTGCACAACGATCAGATCGCCATGCTGATGGCCGCGCTCCTGCTCACCCCGCGCGCGACTCCGCAGATGTACTACGGGGAGGAGATCGGCATGCGCACCACCCCGCCCCTGCGCAGGGAGGACGTGCAGGACCCCGTGGGCCGAACCGGATGGCCGAAGGATAAAGGGCGCGACGGCGAGCGCACTCCTATGCAGTGGGATACCTCGAAGAATGCCGGATTCACTACCGCTGCCAAGCCTTGGCTTCCGGTTCCGCCCAGCTACACCCGGTACAACGTGAAGGCGCAATCGCAGGATCCCAACTCGATCCTGAATTTCTACAAGCGCCTGCTGGCGCTGCGCCGGAGCCAGCCCGCACTGCGCGATGGTTCTTGTATTTCGATTCTTCGCGACGATCCCAACGTGCTGGCTTTTCTCCGCCAGCCTCGGCAGGGAGAATCGGTGCTGGTCGCCCTTAACATGAGCAGCGAGCCAAGGACGATCTCCTTCGACCTTCGCTCTCAGGGGATCAAGAGCGAAGCAGCCCGCATTCTGCTTTCAGCGCCCTTGCAGCAGCAAACCACGGTGCCGCTGAACAGCGTCCGGATTCCGGCTTTCGGTGTGTTCATGGCTGCAGTGAACTAGGTGTGAATGTTCATCGAGGATCTCTATGACTGAGACAGATGGAGTCAGCAGACGTGCATTCTTAAAGGGCAGCGCGGCCGTGCTTGCTTCCGCCGCCGTGTCTTCCGTTCCCGCCACATCCCTGGCGGCAGCTCCCGCCAACCTGGAATTCGCCTCGGCGCTGGATGCCGCTGCCGCTATCCGCAGCCGGAAAGTCAGCTCGGTGGAATTGACCCAGGCCCTGCTGGCGCGGATTGACCGCTTCAACCCCAGGCTGAACGCGATCGTCACCTTGACGCCCGACAAGGCTCTGGAGCGCGCCCGTGCCGCCGACGCCGCTCTGGCCAAAGGACAGCTCTGGGGCGCTTTCCACGGCGTCCCTTGCACCATCAAAGACAGCTTCGAAGTGGAGGGTATCCGCACCACTTGCGGCGCCAAGGAACTGGCGGACTACGTCCCCAAGCAGGACGCCGTGTGCGTGGCTCGCTATCGCCGGGCGGGCGCGATCATTCTGGGCAAGACCAACGTGCCCATCTATGCGGGCGACTGGCAGAGCTTCAACGAGGTTTTCGGCACCACCAACAATCCCTGGGATCTGGCGCGCACTCCAGGCGGCTCGAGTGGTGGCGAGGCGGCTGCCATCGCCGCCGGACTCAGCTACTTCGGTGTGGGCAGCGACATTGGAGGTTCCCTGCGCGTTCCCTCCCATTTCTGCGGCATCTACGCGCACAAGCCCTCCGTTGACCTGGTGCCGACGCGGGGGCATATTCCACCGCCGCCGGGAGTCAGGGACATCCCCCTTCACCTTCCCGTAGCCGGCCCGTTGGCGCGCGATTCTCGCGATCTACGCGCTCTGCTCCAGGTTCTTGGCGGACCGCCCGAGGAGGATCAGGCGGCGTACCGCTGGACGCTGCCGGTTCCCCGCCATTCCCGCCTCGCGGAGTTTCGTGTGGGCTACGTCCTCGACGACAAGAATGCCCCCGTGTCGTCCGAAATCCGCGCCAGCCTGGCTGCGACCGTGGCTGCCCTGCAGAAGGCAGGCGTCAAAACCGAGGAGGGCTGGCCGCAGGGGATCGACGTGGCAGATGCATACCTCACTTACGTCTTGCTCTTAGCGCCGATCGTCGGTGGTCCTCCCCCTGCCGATTTGTTCGAGAAGTCGCCCCTGCCGCCCCCAAAAAACGTCGGGGAAGCCTGGGCGTTTGTGCCCCACGCCCCCCACCTCTACTATTTTCGCGTCGCCGGCGCCCGCGAGAATGCTCGCGCTGCCTGGCGCGAGTATTTCAAGACCCACGATGTCTTCCTGATGCCGGTAGCCACCGTTCCAGCCTTTCCTCATGATCACAGCCAACCCCTGACGGCGCGCATTCTGAGCACGCCAGAGGGTCCCCGCCCTTATACCGACAGTCTCTTCTGGGCCGGGATGGCCACCATGACGGGCCTGCCCGCCACCGCGGCGCCCGTGGGCTTCACCCCGGGAGGACTGCCGCTGGGAGTTCAGATTCTCGGTCCGTGGCTCGAGGACGCAACGCCGATTGAGTTTGCCACCCAACTGGAGAGTGTCATCGGCGGCTACAAGAAGCCGAAGCAATTCAGCTAGCACTGAAGAGAAGGCTAGCGGTCTTTGCAAACAAAATGGCGCGCCTTGTGGCGCGCCGCCTGTAAACTGCTTCGAGCCTGCTACCTCCTGATCGAAACCGCCTTGGCGTGCTCCACTTGCGGGAGGCTGGGCGGTGCAGGTTTCTCTTCTTTCACCACCAGGCCGATGGCTTTCTTCACTTCGCTCTCGATCTTGGCGGTGATGTCCTTGTTCTCCTTCAGGAAGGCGCGGGCATTCTCCCGCCCCTGGCCGATGCGCTCGCCCTTGTAGCTGAACCACGCGCCCGACTTCTCGACGACGTTGTTGTTCGCCGCCAGATCCAGCAGGTCGCCTTCCCGCGAAATGCCTTCGCCGTACATGATGTCGAATTCCGACTCGCGGAACGGAGCGGCCACCTTGTTCTTCACCACCTTCACCCTCGTGCGCGATCCCACTACCTGGTCGCCTTCCTTGATGGCCGCGATGCGGCGGATATCCACCCTCACCGAGGCATAGAACTTAAGCGCGCGGCCACCCGTGGTGGTCTCAGGATTGCCGAACATCACGCCGATCTTCTCGCGGATTTGGTTGATGAATACCAGGCAGGTGCGCGATTTCGAGACAATGCCCGTCAGCTTGCGCAGCGCTTGCGACATCAGCCGCGCTTGCAGCCCTACGTGGCTGTCGCCCATCTCGCCGTCCAGTTCTGCCTTCGGAACCAGCGCTGCTACCGAGTCCACCACCAGCACATCGATGGCGCCCGAGCGCACCAGCGCCTCGGCGATTTCCAGCGCCTGCTCGCCGTAGTCGGGCTGCGACACCAACAGGTTGTCCACGTCCACGCCCAGCTTGCGCGCGTACTGCGGATCGAGCGCGTGTTCGGCATCCACGAAGGCGGCCATGCCCCCCGTCTTCTGCGCCTCGGCAATGACCTGCA
>DATHDM010000359.1:0-10787 GCA_035319065.1 Terriglobales bacterium | reverse complement strand
GAGGCGGCATCGGTTTCGTGCAGCCTCATCGCCAGATCCAGCATCTGGTCCGGGCGATCAGTCTCGTAGGCCAGCATCAGGTCCTGATCGTCCAGGCCAAACGAGTACATCACATGGAGGCGCACATTGCGAAACTCGTCCCCGATCTCCAGCTGTTCATTGATCATGCGCTGCCGCTCTTCCAGCGGGAGCTGATACCAGGAGCGCGTCTTCACCAGCGGCGCTACAAACAGGTACTTTCCCGCCCCCGGTCGGATCACTCCCTTGGGATCGAAAAATTTATGGTGCTCCTGCTCGATCAGATACACCGACCGCTTGGTCATGCTCAGGTAGGAGTGGGCCACCTGCAGGTACGACCCCAGCCGCGTGTGCATGAAGTCCGCGTGCGCCGAGCTCAGGCATTCCAGCGAGTAGCAGATCCGCCACAGCATCATCTGGCAGTCGCTCCGCAGCCCCACCGTGGAATAGGTCAGCATCCGCATATCCGGATTGCACCAGCGCTTCAGCGTCTCCAGGGCTTCGTCTCTTTGCCATTCCCGCTCTTCCTTGGGCAGACCTCGCCATTCCGGCGCTATGCGGAAGAAGCTGAAATTCACAAATTGCCGCCGCGGATCCCCACCCCTGGCGTCGTCCATAGCACTCCTGCCCTTCGAGACTGTCCGATTCTAACAAAGCCGGCGGCCTCGGCCGCGATCCCACCCGGAGCGCACATGGCCCCCATCCTGCTCGATTCCTGCGCGGCTGCGAGGGTCGCACGCCGCGCGCAACCTTGGGACTGGGCGGGACCGGCGCCCCGGGAACCGGTCCTTACATTGACTCCTGCCTCCTGGGTCGATAGTCTCTAGGTGGCTATGGCAGTAAAGGCGATCCAACTGGGACAAGTGTGGCGTAATCAGGCCGATTCCCGCACTTACCTTGTCACCAAGGTTTACAACGAAGTCTTTACCCAATATGTCATCCTGCGCAACGCCGACTCCACCGCCGCCTCCGGTGAGACCATCCGCATCAAGGTGGAAAAGACCGGCGAGGGCGTGACCCTGCCTGGCTACAGCTTTACTCAGGAATCCGAGGACTTCTGAACTCTGCCCGCCCTGCCATCCATGCTTGAAAAGATCATTGCCGCGCTCAGCGGCTTCATCATCGCGGTCATCTCCGCCGGCGGATATCTCGGCATCATGTTGCTGATGGCGATTGAATCCGCCTGCATTCCCCTGCCTTCGGAAGTCATCATGCCCTTCTCCGGCTACCTGGTATACACCGGGCGCTTCCAGCTGCTCTGGGTCGCCACCTTCGGCGCCCTGGGCTGCAACGTCGGATCCGCGCTGGCGTATTGGGTGGGCTACCACGGCGGACGTCCGCTGGTGGAGAAATACGGAGCCTACGTGCTCATCAGCAAACGCGAGCTCGCCTGGGCCGACCACTTCTTCGCTCGCTACGGCAACAGTGCGGTATTCATCAGCCGCCTGCTGCCGGTGATCCGCACCTTCATCGCCCTGCCCGCCGGTGTGGCCCGCATGCCGCAGCTCCGCTTCCACCTCTATACCTTCGTAGGATCGTGGCCCTGGTGCTTCGGTCTGGCCTGGATCGGCCTGAAGCTGGGTGAGCGCTGGAACAGCGATCCCCGCCTGAAAGCCTGGTTCCATCGCTTTGACGCGGTGATCGTCGTCGCGCTGGTCGCCGGGCTTCTCTGGTTCCTCTGGTCCCGCTGGCAGCACCGGATACGCAGCGCCCCCGGCCAGAAGCCGGGCCGAGGAGTTCAGGAAGTTTGATCGGGTGAAGTCGGATCTGAAAATTGCCCTTCACCCGTTCTCACTTCGCTCGCTGCTCCTTCACAGGATGTTCACCGCTCGCGCGGCCAGCATGACCACGATGGCCAGCGAGATGATCGCCTGCAACATCATTCCCAGCTTGGCTCCGCGCGACAAAACCGCGGTATCGGTAGGCGAGAACGCGGTGCTGGTATTGAAAGCCAGGAACAGGTAGTCCACGAAGTGCGGCGACCATAACGAGTTAGCATCCTGCAGCATCTGTGGAAACAGAAACGAGCTCTTCACCGAAGTGTCCCGCCGGTCGCGCTTGAGCGGGCCACCGGCATCCAGCTTCCAGTACCACAGCGCGAACACCAGCACGTTAGTGATCCACAGCGTGCCGGCCGAGCGCAGCAGGGTTCCCGGCGGGTCGCGGTGGGCGGGCAGACCCAGTATCAGTAGTCCCAACGAGGCGATCAACGCCACCGTAATCACCCCATTGGCAGCGAAGGTGAGAATCCGGGTGACGTTGTAGTGGCCCCGGCGGTAAGTAAATATGATGGGGATCAGTAGCAGGAAGATGATCGCCAGCAGCAACCCGCGTGGGCCCACCGATAGCCGCGGGGGCAGCGCCAGGTACACCAGAGCGTCGGCCAGCATTGCCACGAACGCAGGCCAGCGAGGTTCACGTACCGCTTGATGGGTCATCGGTCTCGGGATCGCCGCAACCCGGCGGAGAAGCCGGGCGCTTCATGCTAGACCCTCACCCGCCACGCTGGGTAGTCCGCCTCTTCATCGCCATGCTGATCACGTTATGTTGCGATTCGCACGGCGGGCGATTCGCCCTTCAGGTGAGGGCCTGAGAATTTCGCCGAAATGATTTGTCGGATTGCCGAACGCCGATTGCGGAATGCTTCTTCTAATTCATTCCCGCCTGCGAGGCTGCGGGTCCTGCCTTGGCCAGGGTGCGCGTCTTTTGCACCTGGTTGGCGATCCCGGTGCATAGTGCCTCCGCAATCTTTTCCCGATAGCTGTCGGCCATCAGGTTAACGGCGTCGGTCTTGCTGGTCATGAAGGCGATCTCGGCCAGCACAGCCGGCATCTGCGCCTCACGCAGCACCACAAAGGGTGCAGTCTTCACTCCCCGGTCGCGCATAGGACTGCCCTTGCGCGAGAGCGCGCGCAGCAGCGACTTCTGCACATCGGAGGCGAAGCGGCGGGCGGCCTTGCTGCTCAAATTGGCGGCGCTGGTCCCGGTGGGCATGGGTGAAACCTTCACGCTTTCCATCGCTTCCGTGGAAGAGTTGAAGTAAAAGGTTTCCACACCGCTCACCGTCTTGTACTGGCTGCTGTTGGCGTGAATGGAGATGAAAAAATCGGCGTGGGCGTCGTTGGCGGTGGCTACACGCGAATCCAGCGCGACAAAGCGGTCGTCGGTGCGCGTATAGATCACCTCTGCCCCAAGCTCCTTCTCCAGCAGCTTGCCAAGTTTCTGGGCGACGTCCAGTGTCAGATCCTTCTCCATCAGGCCGGCGCTGGAGACGCTTCCAGTGTCGTGCCCTCCGTGCCCGGGATCGACTACGATCTTGATGCGTCCGGGCCCCGCCGGCAGCGGGGGCGATGTCTGGGTATTCAGCCCGGCTGCCAGCGAAGCCTGCGATCGCAGCATCTCGCCGGTAGGCTGGACGTTCGCGGGCGGTGTCTTGGGGCGGGTGTCTTTTTCGAAAAACTCGATGATCAACCGAGGTGGATTCTCCGCCATCGACGCGGTGTAGGCGCCCGCCACTTTCAGGTCGAACACGATCCGCGTCATACCCGGCCTGTACTCACCGATGCGGATGCTGCGGATCAGGCTGTCGTCCACCGTGAATTGCTTCTCGCGCACCTCCAGCAACTGCGTGTCCGGCAGATCGAAGTACACGCGCTCGGGGTCGTGAACGCGGTCTGAGGTGTACTTGATGGCCTTATCCAGCTGAATGGTCATGCGCGCATACCCGGGGCCTGACCAGTACTGAACGTGCTCGCCGAGCTGCCGGCTGCCCTTGGCGGTCAGCTCCTCGGGATTCAGCGGCGGTGTAGCCTCCGCCGGCTTGGGCAGGGCATTGTCGCTCTGCGCTCCCTCACCCGCCGGTCTTGCATTGGTACTGGGGGCCGGCTTGCTCGCGTGGATGGCTACGTGCGTTTGCAGCCAGTTCACCATCGGCAGCCGCCACATCCAGGCGCCGGCGAACATCGCTGCCACCAGGGCGCTCAGCAGAAATGCCAGCCCTCCCAGCTGACGCTCACCCGCGTTGGGCAGAGGCCTCGGTGTCCAGTAGGGAACTGGCGCCGTTGCCGGCTCGGCTTCCCCCACCGTGTGGGCATGCCGCACTACGCAACTCATGTCTTCCGGCTCTGCCTGCGAGTCTGCTTCTTCGTCCCGTTCCTGCCACGGCGGGGCGAATGCGTCCTGTTCGGGGCTGGGCAGGACGACTGCCGCGCCTTGCGCCACAGGCGCCGGCTTGGCTCTCTCGACGACCTCCGGCATCTCCACCCGCGCCAGCGACTCGAGCGGAGGCTTGCCGTTTTCGAGCGTGCCAGCTACCGGCTTGTTGATGAATACTCCGCCGGTGATCGGGGCAGCCGTATTGGGGGGTAAATCCGGGATGGGCGCAAGGCCCGCAGCGCCCTGGGGGCCGGCCGCGAGGCTGGTCCTGACGCCCTCCGAAGTCGCGGGTGCGCCCTGCGAATTGGCAAGATCGGTTTCTTCCGGCGTCTGATTCAGCGCGTCGATCACCAGCGCTTCCGCGAAGCGCAGGGCCCGCACGTCACGATATTGGAACTGGTAGGGTCTTTCGGAAAACACCCCCAGCAGGCCCATCAGTTCCGATCGCCAGCGCAACGGGTAGTACACCATCGAACCGATCCGCAGGCTGCGCGCGCTCAGCGGATCCACCCGCGTGTCGGTCGCGGTGTTCACGCAGATGCGGGGCTCGCCGGTTCGCGCGCACTCCCCGGCAAGTCCTCGCGTCGCATCCAGATAGGAACCAATATCGGGCGCCGTGGTGCCGCTGCGGGCGATGCAGATCATCGATTCCACGCGGCCCAGAGCGATCGCCGCTCCCGATGCCCCGGTGAGGTTCTGCACGCTGGCCACAATGCGGTGCAGCACGCTTTCGATGTCGCCCTGCGCAGGCGGCTGAGGAGGAAGAAGTTGGGCGGTGCGCAGCGGAACTTCCGTCCGCCTCTGCGGCGGCATCCGCAATTCTTCCTGCTGGGTGGTATAGGCGAAGGCCAGGAGAACCTGCAGGGCGTCCCAGTCAGGAGCCGGCGCACTGGAGGCGCGCACACGAATCCGGTGCAGGCCGCGACTCGCGCTCGGCTTGTCGTTCGGTATCAAGCTCCGGAATCCCGATAGCCGCCCAAGTCACTGTGGCTTATCAGGTTGTACCCTTTGGCATTATTTTGCACGTCGCCCTGTAATTGCAAGCTCCGTTCGTGCTATCTTTCGTGCGAACCTGAACCGGTATTCCCCGGGGCTGGGAGATCATCTGGAGACAATGTACCTTTCTCCGACAACCTTGGCCCAATTTGGCATAGCTCCCGTATCCAAGAGGTAACCATGAAGACTGTGTACGAGGCCCTTCGCGAAGTCCTGCGGATCAAAGAGCTGGAAATCAAGCGTCTGGAGAAGGAAATCGAGGCTCTGCGCGTCGTGTTGCCCATAGTGGCCGATATCAAACAACCCCTCGACGACGAAGCCTTCCGCAACCCCAACGGCCAGCCCGTCCTCGATCCCAGCAAACCCTTTAACCCTGCGGATTTGAACACCGTCTTCGCGCAGGCCTCCGGAGGCTCCAACCCCGGCCCGCAGATCGCCGAGAAGAAACGCTCCAGCTGGCCGTGAGAATCGGTTAAGGACCGCCAAGCTCATCGATGGTACGCAGCCCCGGGCTGCGTCCTTGGCGCTCCCGGTCGGCTTCCGCGCCCTCTGTTCCCGCCCCGGATTCTGCTTGCCTTCCCACGGTGGTTTACTCGATTGTTACGTCAGTAATTTGGCGCCCCTTAACCCCCGTTTTACGATGGCCGGGAGAATGGGCCATCGCCACGAGGAGCGCACACCCCTACGGCTGACCACCCTCGTCTGGGGGGTCGATGGCCACGGCCACGTCTTCATGGAGCAGGTCCAGACACTGGACATCTCCTCCCGCGGCGCTCGCCTTAAGGGACTGCAGCATCCTGTCAGCGTGGGATCGGTTCTCGGAGTGCAGAACGGCGACAACCAGGGCCGCTTCCGCGTGGTGTGGATCGGCGAGGCCGGCAGCGCGCGGGAAGGCCAGATCGGCCTGCACTGCATCCAGATCGGCCGCAGTGCCAAGAAATCTCTGCTTTACGTCGACGATCAGGAACACGAACTGGATCGCCGTCGCTCCCTGCTGGAAGCCTTCGGTTACCGCGTTCACACTACGCTCCGCGGTCAGCAGGCCCTGGAGGCCCTGGAATCGATTCCCGTCGATGCCACCATCCTGGACCACCCGCTGCTCGACCTGGACACGGTGGCGATGATCGAGTGCATCAAGGCCCTGCAGCCCCAGGCGCGCGTCATCCTGCTCTCAGCCTTCCCGGCCACAATTCCCGAGCGCGCACTCGAGCTTTCCGATGCCTTCGTCCACAAGGGAGAAAATCACAGCCGGCTTACTACCACCATCGAACAGCTGGTGGGCCCGGGAAACAATTTGAAATGGCCCATTACCCGATGCCTCCAGCGCTACGCCGTCTCCGTTCCCGTCGCCGTCAACGTCCTTCGTTCCGGGATCAACACCCGCATTCACGGCCGCTCCACCGACCTCAGCGAAGGCGGTGGCGCCATTGAGATCGACGCCGGGGAGTTGGTGCCGGGGGAGATCATCTCCGTGGAGTTCTCTCTCCCCACTGCGACGAAGCCGCTGCACATGTACTGCACCGTCCGCCACCGCAAGGAGAACCGCTATGGCGTGGAATTCGTGACCATTGACCCCGAGCAGCGCCAATCCATCCTCGACCTGTGCCAGGTGCTGGTTCCTATGGACCAGCCGCAGTAGAAGCAAGCAACTCAGCAGTCGGAAGTCAGCACGCAGATCAGCATCCGCCCAAAACCTGGCCCGGCGCTCACCTCTCGTGACCGGGAGCTGCCGACAGGGCACACTCTTCGCCTCGAGCGCATCGCTAGGGTATTCTCGCTTCAAGTGACAGCATCGGCCGCTAGAGAACGCTGATTGCTGAGTGTTGCCTTCAATCGATCTTCACGGCTTTGGCCACCATGCGCTCGTAGCTGCGCCACGGCATCAGCGTCCGGAACCACCACTGCAGCTTGGCGTCGGTTCCGATCATGTAGCGCAGTTTCGGATTGGGGTTCTCGGCGATATCGGCAATCAGTTTTGCCACCGGTTCAGCCGACTTGCGGTTTCCGCTCTCGCTTTTGATGAATTCGGTAAACCGCCGTCCGCGCTCCCGGTTGGGCGAGTCCGGATGCGTGGCTCCCTGCGCCACCTCGACGTTGCGTGTCCATATATCGGTTTCAAACGCTCCCGGCTCCACCAGCGCCACCCGAATGCCCAACGAATGCGTCTCAATGCGCAAGGACTCGCTCCAGCCTTCCAGCGCGAACTTCGACGCCGAGTAGCTGCTGACCACAGGTTGTCCTACCCGCCCAGCGATCGAGGTCACCATGATGATGTGCCCCGACTTCTGCGCCCGCATGGTGGGCAGCACCGCCTTGGTGGTGGCGACGTGGCCGAAAAAATTGGTCTCAAACTGCTTCCGCAGCTCGTCCAGCCGGATGTCCTCGGCGAACCCGCCCATGGCAAACCCGGCGTTATTCACCAGCACATCGATCCGCCCGTGATCCCGCACAATGTCCGCAATCACTCCCGGAATCGACGCAAGTTCCGTGATGTCGAGCCGCCGCACGTCAATGCGGTTGGCCAGGCCGTTCCCTGCGGCCTCGTCCAGTCGGCCTCTCCGATCAGGAGCGCGCATCGTCGCCACCACCTCATATCCGCGCCGTGCCAGTTCGACCGCCGACAACAGCCCGATGCCGCTCGAAGATCCTGTAATTACCGCGACTTTCTTGCTTGCAGTCACAACCGCCTCCGTGAGCTCACTTCCACATTCCCAGCGCGGTGGGATGCTTAGGCTGATACAAACCAAGGTCGCCGCCGGGGATCTCAATCGAGGTCACCAGACCGAAGCCCGCTTCCGTGACCGGCTTGCACTTCACGCCCTTGCGCTTCAAATCGGCGATGGTCGCCTTGATGTCGTCACACATCAGGTAGAGTTCAACCTGAGTCTTGCTCTCCGCTGCCGTACCCTCAGTTGGATGAATCCCCAGCTCCGCCGGTGGCAGGGAAAAGATCAGCCATCCGTGGCCGGCATCGACAGAAGGGAACTTCAGCACATCGCGGAAGAAGGTCCTGACCTTTTCCGCTTCCCGGGAATAAATCAGCGCATGCACGCCCTGAATCATCGCTTCACCCCGGCGGCATCCTAGTGAAGCATGCCCGCATGTGCAATCGGATTCGCGGCGCTGAATCCCTTCCTCTCCCCCGCGTTGCAAATCTCCTGCGGATACGCGAAGATAATGGGTTTGTTCCTCTACCTCACTACTGATAAGGACGTTTGATGGCAACGAAGCACGTCTCTGCTGCGCGCAGCGACCGCAAGAGTCTTTCGCCTACCTCGACCGAGATCCAGCCGGCCAAGGGCAAGCTGGGCATCATGATCCCAGGAATGGGCGCCGTCGCCACCACCTTCGTGGCTGGCGTCGAGGCGGTCCGCAAGAAGCTCTCCGAGCCCATCGGCTCGCTGACCCAAATGGGTACCATCCGCCTGGGCAAGCGTACCGACGCCCGCTCCCCCAAGGTCAAGGAATTTGTCCCGCTGGCCGCGCTCTCCGATCTGGCCTTCACCGGCTGGGACATCTTTGAGGACGATATGTACTCGGCCGCGGTCAAAGCGGGCGTCCTTGAGCACAGGCTGCTCGACCAGATCAAGCCCTTTCTCCAGTCCATCAAGCCGCAAACCGCCGTTTTCGACAACAACTACATCCGCAACATCGATGGCCCCAACAAGAAAACCGGCAAGTCCAAGGCTGATCTCGCCGAGCAGGTTCGCGACGACATCCGAAGATTCCGCAAGACCAGCAAGGCCGATCGCCTGGTGATGATCTGGTGCGGCTCGACCGAAGCCTTTCTCCAGCCCAGCGATGTGCACAGCTCGCTGGCCAAGTTCGAAAAAGGCCTGGCCAAGAACGACCCTAACATCGCGCCCTCGATGATCTACGCCTACGCCGCCCTGCAGGAGGGCGTGCCCTACGCCAACGGCGCTCCCAATCTCACCGTGGACATTCCCGCCATGTGCGATCTGGCGCGCGAAAAGCAGGCGCCCATCTGTGGCAAGGATTACAAGACCGGTCAGACGCTGATGAAGACCATCCTCGCTCCTGGCTTCAAGGCGCGGCTGCTGGGCATGAGCGGATGGTTCTCCACCAACATCCTCGGCAACCGCGACGGCGAGGTGCTCGACGACCCCGCCTCCTTCAAGACCAAGGAAGAGTCCAAGCTCTCCGTGCTGGAGTACATCCTGCAACCCGAGCTCTATCCCCAGCTCTACGGCAACATCTGCCACAAGGTGAAGATCAACTACTATCCGCCGCGCGGCGACAACAAGGAGGGCTGGGACAACATCGATATCTTCGGCTGGCTGGGCTATCCCATGCAGATCAAGGTGGATTTTCTCTGCCGCGACTCCATTCTCGCCGCCCCTATCGTCCTCGACCTGGTGCTGTTCCTCGATCTCGCCCAGCGCAGCTCCGACCTGCGTGGCCGCGGTATCCAGGAGTGGCTGAGCTTCTATTTCAAGTCCCCGATGACTGTCCCGGGCCTCTACCCCGAGCACGACCTGTTCATCCAGCTTATGAAGCTGAAGAACACGCTGCGCCACCTGAAGGGCGAGGAACTGATCACGCACCTGGGACTGGAATACTACGACTGAGCGTCACCAGACTAATAACCCGTGGAGCCTTGGAGCCGCGGTTGACCGTGTCATATGATCGCGGGCTGGAGGCCTGATGAATCGTCGCGACCTGCTGCTCGGCGGTTTGACCGCAGCCTTGGCATCGGCTCTGCCCTCTGACGCCTGGGGCCAGGCGAAGTCCCCGGGCGCACCTTCCAAGTCCGCCAAAGTGAAGAAGAAGCGTGTCCTGCTGTTCACCAAGTCGTCGGGCTACGAGCATTCCGTTGTCAAACCCGACCAGAAGGGCACCAGCGTGGTGGAGCGCGCACTCACTGACATCGGCTCCAAGGGTGATTTCGAAGTCACCGCCTCCAAGGACGGCAGTATCTTCACGCCCGAACGCATCGCTACCCTCGATGCCTTTTTCTTCTTTACCAGTGGCGATCTCACCCAGCCTGGCACGGATAAGAATCCACCCATGACCGCAGAGGGCAAGCAGCTCTTGCTGGATGCCGTTCACAAAGGCAAGGGCTTCCTCGGCGTTCACTCTGCCGCCGACACCTTTCATACTCAGCCCGACCCCGCCGATCTCTCCCAGCGCTACCAGAATCACGGCATCCATGCCGATCCCTACGTCCAGATGCTGGGCACGGAATTGATCGGCCACGGCGACCCGCAGAAGGCCAAGCTCATCGTTGCCGACAAAGAATTTCCAGGAATGGCCGACTTTCCCGACGCCTGGGAGTTAACCGAAGAGTGGTATTCGCTGAAGGAATTTTCCGCCGACCTCCACGTCCTGCTGGTGCAGAATACCGCCGGCATGCAAGGCTCTTTCTACCAGCGCCGTCCCTATCCCTCGACATGGGTCCGCCAATATAGCCGGGGCAAGCTCTTCTACACCTCGCTGGGACATCGCGAGGAAACCTGGGCCGATCCCCTCTTTCTGAGCATGCTGGGTGGCGCTTTCAAGTGGATTCTCGGCGACCTGACCGTCGCTTTCTCCGACGTCACCCCCAACCTGCAGAAAGTGGCTCCCGGCTACGGCGACATGCCACCGGCCCCAAAGCC
>DATHDM010000358.1:0-8851 GCA_035319065.1 Terriglobales bacterium | reverse complement strand
GGATGTGACCTGGTCATCGCAGGGCCCGCCGGCGGAGGCCTGCCAGGCCACTGTCACCCAGGCGGAGGCGCTGGTGGCCATGACCGGCTCGATCCTGGTTTCCTCCCTCGGCTGCGGCGGCCGCGGATCCTCCGTGGTTGCACCCTGCCACATCGTCGTAGCCCGCGTTCAGCAACTGGTCCCCACTATCGAGCAGGCGCTCGCCCTGGTCAAAGAGCGCGGTCTGCCCGCGCGCAGTTCGTTCGTCGGACTGATAACCGGGTGCAGCCGCACCGCCGATATCGAGAAGCTGCTGGTGATCGGCGCCCACGGTCCGCGGCGGCTGGCGGTGGTGCTGCAGCAGTAGAAACCCGCCTGTTCATCCCGCCGGGCAGGCGTCGTCTATAGGGATCATCGGCTCGGTTGCCGGCGCGTCGGGTGGCGGATACAGATCACGGAAGGTAAAAGCCTCGGGCGAGGGACCGTGCTCTTTCAGATATGCCAGCTTTCCAATCGCTTCCGCCACAGAGGGCTGGTGTCCCGCCGGCACCCACCACAGTGCGGCATACAGGTCGGTCAAGCGCTCAAACCACTCGCGGCGCCGCCGCATCACCTCCGCATGCTGGCTCTTGAACACGAAGTCGCGCAGCGATGCTAGGTCTGCCCAGACCGAGAAGTTAATAAGGATGCGATCGTCTTGGTAGGGGCGCACGGCGGTGGCATCCCCCTCCGCCGTCTGAAAGCGCCATACGAACCCCGGGCTGGCCTCGGCGAGCGCGTTGATCGGCTCCAGATTGGCCACGAAGTCGGCCATCACCGGATCGTCGAGCGGCGCCACTATCCTTCCAATATTGATCTGGGCGAGGTGATACGCACTGGACACACTTCCTCCTCTGCTGGCTGTGCAGAATTTCAGACGAGCATCAGGGAACGGTGGAAGACAACCTCGGCTGGCCGGCTGCTCGCTGCCGACAGATCATGCTTCCCGGCTCAGGCTCCCACCGGCTTGGCTAGTTTGGACTCCGCCTCGCTGGCATTGCTGTACACCGGCAGGAACATGTCCACCTTGGTGAGCTTTATGAGGTTCATCAGGCGCTCGCTTACCCCGATCAACGCCAGCCGCCGGCCATTCTTCTGATAGGAGATAAACGCGTTCACCACCGACCCCAGGCCCGCCGAATCCATGTAGGGGACCTGGGCCAGGTCCAGGATCAAAGCCTGCGGCGGATCTTTGCGGACTGCCTCCTGAAAGGAGAACAGGGTGGTAATGGTCAGGGGGCCGTTCAGTCTCAGGATCGATGGCCGCCCGTCGGCGTTGTCGGCGCGCTCAATGGTGATCGTCTCATTCATGCCGGAGATAGTACGTTAGAACTGATCTTTGATTGTTAACAACAAGTTAAAATCAGAGTGGACCAAGAACCACCGGGCCCGGGCAGCTCCAGTATCATCTCACAGTCTATGCTGCAACCGCAGGAGACCATGGACGCGCTGGAAACGACGGCACCGATCGTCACCGGGACCGCCCTGGCCATGTTCCTCTACGACGTGGCCGAAGAAATTCAGCTCGAGGAACTGCGCCAGCGGCTGGGAGCGCAAACCGTGCAGCGCGGCGTGGCCAAGCATCCCGCCCCCGAATATGTGGGCTTCGAGCATCCGCCGGTCGTCGAATACCTCTCCAAGGTCTGCACCTTCGGTGCCGTGCCCCTGGATGTGCAGTTCAAGTACTACGACTACGGCGTGGTCAGCGTGATGTTCGAGCTGCCCTTCTCCGACACCTGGGACGGCCTGATCCAGCTGGCCGGAAAATGGATGTTCGAATCGGAGCTGGAGCGCAAGGCTCTGGAAGTGGTCCGCGAGCGCATAGAGCCCGCGCGTCCCGCCATGGTCCGCCCCTACGGCAACTGGCTCAGCGAAGACTACTACGTCTTCCATCTGCGCGAGGCCGCCGGCAGCGCCACTGCGGCTGAGCTTCTCCGCCAGCACGGAGGCCAGATCGCCATGATCGTTCGCGGGGAGACGGCCGATCTCTCCGACGCGGAGAAGACCGAGGTCCTGCAGAGCAGCGTCTCCTACTACCCCACGGATCTGGTAGTGATCGGCTGGAACGGAGCCCTCATCTACGACACTCCGGCCGGCGCCCGCGCCGCCATTCAGATTCTGGAATACGCCAACTCGCAGCTCCTGGAGTTCCGCCACTACGACGACCTGCTCACGCGCGAGCTCAACAACGTTTATCGCTCACTGAAACGCCGCGGAGGACTGCGCGCTCAGTGGCGGCTGGCGCGCGAAGCCTCGCGCCTGGAGGCAACGACGGTGGAGGTCACCGAGCTGGTGGAGCGCACCGACAATGCCATCAAATTTCTCAGCGACATGTTTGCCGCGCGCCTGTATCGTCTGGCCGCTGGCAAGGTCGGCGTCCCCGACTACAAGAACCTAGTCAACCAGAAACTGCACACCGCCGAAGAGCTCTACGGCTACATGACGGAGGAGTTCCACCAAGGTAGAACGTTCCTGCTGGAGCTGATGGTGGTGATCATCCTGGTCATCGAGCTTTTCTACCTGTTCCGCGGGAAGGGATGAGTTCCGGTGTGGCGCGGACATTCCTGTTCACCTGCCCGCCGCAGGCGCCATTTGATAAGCTCACACTCTCAGCGCAAAACGCATGCTGGACTCCTCATCTGACGGCATTCTGAAGTTTCCCGCTGGCTTCCTTTGGGGAGTGTCCACCTCCTCCTACCAGAATGAAGGCGGCAATCACAACTGCCAGTGGGCAGATTGGGAGGCACAGGGCCACATCCGCTCCGGCGACACCTGCGGCTCGGCCTGCGACTGGTGGCGCAATGTCGAGCCCGATCTGGACCTGGCACGCGACCTGGGCTTGAACGCGCTGCGCCTCTCGGTGGAGTGGAGCCGCGTCGAGCCTGGTCCCGGCCAGTGGGACGCCGGCGCACTCAGCCGTTACCGCGAGATCCTCACCAGCCTGCGCAGGCGCGAACTGCGGCCATTCGTCTGTTTGCACCACTTCACCAACCCCTTGTGGTTCGAGGAGCGAGGCGGATTCGCCTCGGCCGATTCGGTTGCCACGTTCGAGAGATTTGCATGCACCGTGGTCGAAGCCCTCGGCGATCTGTGCCAGGACTGGCTCACCTTCAACGAGCCCAATGTTTACGCCATCCTCGGCTATCAGGTAGGGGAGTGGCCGCCCGGGAAGGCGGGAGAGTTCGCTACCGCCTGCCGCGTCATGGCCAACCTGGCGCGCGCTCACGCCGCTGCATACGACGCCATCCATCGGCTCCAGCCGCCGGCGCGCGTGGGCTGGACCCATAACTACCTGGCCTTTCAGCCTGCGCGCCCGGATTCCGTGCTCGACCGCAGCCTGGCCCGCTGGCAGGGCTTCTTCTATAACGATCCCTTCATCGATTTCCTGGAGAAGGGGCGCACGGGATTTCCGGTCGGAACCATTAGCGGCGACGTCAGCGAGGCTGTCGGAAAACTGGATTTTGCCGGCATCAACGTTTACGGACGCGTGCGCATACAATTCAATCCCGGCGCTCCCGCCATGCTGTTTGGCCGCGTGGTGTTTCCGCAGGATGCCATCCAGGGAGACTGCGGCCACGGCTTTCCCTTTCCCGAGATTTATCCCCAGGCGATCGCCCTGGCGGCGCAACGCGTTTCCCGCCTGGGCAAGCCCATCTACGTGTTAGAGAACGGCATCCCCGACCGCGAGGATCGCCTTCGCCCCTGGCTGATTGTGAACGCCACCCGCCAGGTCCACTGGCTGATCCGCGGAGGCTACGACATCCGCGGATACTTTCACTGGACCCTGACCGACAACTTTGAATGGAACCACGGCTGGGCGCTGCGCTTCGGCCTGGTCGAATTGGATCCTCAGACCCAGAAACGCACCGTGCGCAACAGCGGACGCATCTTCAGCGCCATTGCTCGCGCCAACGCGATTTCTCACGAATTGCTCCAACAGTTCGGGGAGGATCCGGTCAGCTTGCCGGCTGGCATGTCCGCAGGAGGAGAGGGCTAATTCAGTTCTGCAAGCTTTGGTTTGCGCGATTGCCGGTTTGCGCCGGCTCCTGCCAATAGTGGTGATCGCGGAGAAAATAGCTCTCGTTCCAGCTATTCACCGCCGTCCTCAGAAACATGCGCACAATCTTGAAGCAGCCCATCTTCCTGAAGCGGCGATTCGAGGTCAGAATGTGCCCCCGCACGATCCCAAAGCGCCACACTGGAACTTTCTTGCTCAACAGATAATCTTCGGCATACAACGCGCGCTCATGAAAGCCGCCCAGGCGATCGAAAGTTTTCTTCTCAAAGAGCATGAACATCCCGGTGGCGAAGGGCTTGGTAAAGGAGGCGAAGCGTTGCACCAGGTTGTTGCCGACATATAGAGCGTGATCCTTGATTCTTCCATTCGAGCAGCGGATATTCGTCGTCAGGCACTGCAGCCTGCGCCGCTGCATGGTGGCCAGGGCGCGGCGGATCAGCGTGGGATCATCCAGCTCCATGTCCGCATCGATGAACAGCAAATAGCGGCTGTCGGCCAGGCGGGCGCCGGCATTGCGCCCGACGGAAGGCAATCCTCCGGGGATCAACTGCACGTTCAGCCGGTCACGAAACCGGAGCGCCGCTTCCTGCGTGCCATCGCTAGAGCCGGCATCAGCAATAAACACTTGCGTAGTCGGCAGGAGCGGGTAGTCCTGCCGCGTCAACGACTCCAGCAAGCGTGGAAGATAGGTCCTCTCGTTCTTCGCCGGAATGACGATCGTCAGTTCGCGATTGGTGCTCATGGAGATGTACCCCTTCCTCATCGATGGTGATGTATGTGCAGGGCGAGGCTGTCCATGAACCTGTGTTGTAGTAGCTGATGCCGTCTTTTTGCAGCTGCTGGGCGGTATGCGTGTGTCCGCAAAACACCCGGTCGGCCTTCAGCTGCCGCGCCAGCCCCAAGGCCCCGCGGGCCACCTTGTCCGACAAGCGCAGCCAGCGCGTGTTCAGCCGGTCCAGGTAGCGGGCGAAGGTCTTGCTCTTGTGGTCCAGCTTCTGGATCTGCAGGTAGAAGAAGGTCCCGAACTGGTTTAGCAGGATGTTATTGACCACAAAGCTATCAAACTGGTGGCCGTGCACCGCCACGTGGCGCAATCCTTCGTAGGACCAGGCATAGCGCTGGTAAACCGGCACCCCGACCAGGTGAGACATCAGGGTCGAGAGTCCCTGGTCGTGGTTGCCTTCGACCCACACCACCTCCACGCCGCGCTTGGGATTGGAAAGCTTGCGGATGTAGGAGAGGAATTGCCAGTGCTGCTTCTTGAGGCGGCGGAAGTTCAGATCGCAGAAGATGTCGCCCAGCAAGATCAGTCGGCGGAAGCTGGAGTGCTTGAGCAGGTCGAGAGCGTCTCCGGCGCGACTAACCTCTGACCCCAGATGCACATCCGAGATGATCAGCGTGTCGCAGGCCCCGTTCCACATAGGTTAATGCTGATTCCTGGAGGTTAACGCATGGTTAATGTGCAGTGAAAATTGTGCAAAGCAGAATCCCGAAAGTGACTGCCCCTTCCGCTTCCGCACATTTGCTTTCCGGTGAATGGATTACGACCATCTCCCTGTTTAATACTTCTGCAACACGCAAGTGCTAGATTCCGACAGATGTTCCACGCTGCCTCAGTGTTCCTCTCAACAACCAGGCCGAGATTTGAGACCCGGGGTCACCAGGGAGTAGAGATGTATTTGAGCGCGAGTTTCCGGAAGGTGGACGGCGTCGTCGTGGTCTATATCAGGGGCAAGATTCTTTTTGGCAATGAGGTGGAGACCATCTCCCGCCAGGTATCGGCGATCTCGTCTTCGTCACGAAATGTTGTGCTGGAGCTTTCCAGCCTGACCGATCTGCGTAGCGGCGATCTGGGCTCCCTGTGGCTGCAATACATGCAGGCGCACACCGCCGGGTGGCGCATCAAGGTCTGCGCACTGCCCCGGTCGATCGGCCAGTTGATGGCAGCCGCAAAAATCGATTCAGTGTTTGAGATCTATCCCAGCGAAGCGGAGGCGATTGCCGCCTTCCAGGTGGAGGATGATCCCGCAATTGTGGGCCGCTCTCCTGCCGCCTAGCCGGTGCAGCGCGCGGAGTTCACCTGATACGCACACCTCCGTCCGCGACTTTGCGGCTGTCCGCTGTCCGCGGCCGGGTCAGTTGCTCGCCTGTACGTCCAGACGCAGCCCTTGCCTTTAGCCCTTCTGGCTCGGACTCCGCAGCCTTTCGGCCGCTTCTTCGGGAGTTATGTCGCGCTGCGGCGTGGCCAGCAACTCGTATCCCACAAGAAACTTCTGCACCGTGGCGGAGCGCAACAGCGGGGGCAGATAATGCGCGTGAAAGTGCCACTCCGGATGCGCGCTCCGATCCGGCGGCGCCTGGTGAAATCCCATGGAGTAGGGAAAGGACACCGCGAACAGATCGTCGTACCGCGTCGTGAGGCGCTTGAGGATCTCAGCCAGGCCGGTTCGTTCCGCTTCCGTTAGCTCCTCGATGGACGCCAAATGGCGCTTGCTCACGACCAGCGTCTCAAACGGCCACACCGCCCAGAAGGGGACCATGGCCAGGAAGCCCTCGTTCTCGCAAACTACTCTCTCCGCGTGCCGGATTTCCAGTTCGCCATAGTCGCAAAGCAGGCAGCGCTTATGATTCTCCCAGTAGTCGTTGAGCGAGAAATCCTCCCGCGCGGTCACGTTGGGCCGAGCCGCATTGGCCCACACCTGACAGTGTGGATGCGGATTGCTGGCTCCCATCAGGGGACCGCGATTCTCAAAGATCTGCACCGAACTCACCCAGGGCAGCGATCCCAGGGAGCGGGATTGCTCGATCCAGGCCTCGACTACCTGGCGCAAATCCTGAGGCGGCATCTGTGAGATCGTCAGGTCGTGCCGCGGTGAGAAGCAGATAACCCGGCACAGCCCGCGCTCGCTCTCGCCCACCAGCAGCCCTTCTTCCTGGAATCTGGCTTCCGCCGTATCGGCCACCAGCGCCGGGTAGTCGTTATCGAACACAAAGGTCGCCTTGTAGTCGGGATTGCGCACTCCTCCCGCGCGCAGGTTCCCCGGGCACAGGTAGCATTGCGGATCATAGGCAGCGGGACGTGGCTCGGGATTCTCCACCTTCCCCTGCCACGGGCGCGCCGTCCGCAGTGGCGATACCAGCACCCACTCGCGCAGCAGGGGATTGAATCTGCGGTGCGGAGATTGGTTCAGCTCGGCCGGCTTCATCGCGCCTCGTGGTCTTCATACCCGTTGGGATGCCGCCGCCGCCACTCCCATGCGCTGCGCACGATCTGTTCCAGCTCTGGGTGTTGTGGCGTCCATCCCAGCTCGCGCTTGATCCTCTCCGAGCTAGCCACCAGCACTGCGGGATCTCCCGGGCGCCGCTCCACTTCCTCCACCGGGATCGCGTGCCCGGTGATCCGCCGCGCTGTCTCGACCACCTGGAGCACGCTGAAGCCGCGCCCATTGCCCAGGTTGTAGATGAGCCGGCCGCGCGACTTCAACGCCTCCAGCGCCAGCAGATGAGCTGACGCCAGATCGAGCACGTGGATGTAGTCGCGTAAGCAGGTCCCGTCCGGGGTAGCGTAGTCGGCGCCGTAGATAGAAACCGACTCCCGCTTCCCCAGCGCCACCTGCAGCACCAGCGGCACCAGGTGCGACTCCGGCCGGTGATCCTCGCCCAGCTGCCGCGCGGCTCCGGCGGCATTGAAGTAGCGCAGGCTGGCATAGCGCAGCCCGTGGACACGGTGAAACCAGGCCAGCATGCGTTCTACCAGCAGCTTCGATTCCCCGTAAGCATTGGTTGGCCGCAGGGCGTCGGTCTCTTCGATCGGGACCCGTTCCGGGTTCCCATAGAGCGCGGCCGTGGAGGAGAAAACGAATCGCGGGACCTTATGCTCTAGCACCGCCTCCAGCAGTGTGAGCGCGTTGGCGCTGTTGTTGCGGAAGTAGCTCTCCGGAACCTTCATCGACTCGCCCGCCTCGATCAGCGCCGCGAAGTGCATGACCGCGTCGAATTTTTTGTCGGTGAAAAGCCGGCTCAGCGAGGAACGATCGCAGACGTCCCCGACCACCAGTTCCGCTCCCTTGGGCACCGCCGCCCGACTGCCGTGCGACAGGTTGTCGTACACGGTGACGGTGAAGCTCTTCTTCACCAGTTCGGCCGCCACCACGCTGCCGATGTACCCGGCTCCGCCGGTAACCAGAATTCTTTCTGCCATGGGAATCGATCAGATACTTTCCTGGACTCTGCCCGCCCCTTGCGAGGCTGAGCACAGGTAAATCTCAGGACGCAAGCCCGTGGATTTCTCGTAGGCCTGCGTCATACGGGACCGAAACTCCTCCACCTGCTCGGCCCGCACCAGATTGATCGTGCAGCCGCCGAAGCCGCCCCCCATCATGCGAGCGCCAGCCACGCCGGTTTGCTTGCCGGCCAGCTCGACCATGACATCCAGCTCTGGGGCGCTGACCTCGTAGTCGTCGCGCAGGCTGCGATGCGATTCCGCCATCAAGCGTCCGACTGCGCCCAGATCCTCGCGTTCCAGTGCTCCGGCTGCCTGCAGAACCCGGGCATTCTCCGTGATTACGTGACGGCAGCGCCGGAAAATCTTCTGCGGCAGCAGCCCGCGGTGTTCTTCCAGTTGCTCGAGGGTTACATCCCTTAGCGAGCCGACCCCGGGCAGCACTGCCGCCAGCCGCTGCACGCCTTCCTCGCTCTCCGCCCGGCGGCGGTTGTACTCGCCCCCGGCGTGGCCGTGCTTCACCATAGTATTGCAGGCCACGATCTGAAGCCCGTCCGGCAGAGGCACCAGGCGATACTCCAGGGAGCGGCAAT
>DATHDM010000357.1:0-21976 GCA_035319065.1 Terriglobales bacterium | reverse complement strand
TCGCACATTCTGCAGCTGGCGCACGTCTTCCGTGCGCGGGTGGTAGACGTTGCGCCGGAGTCGATCATCGTCGAGATCACCGGCACCGAGGATAAGATCGATGGCCTGCTGGAGGTGCTGCGGCCCTACGGCGTGCTGGAGATGGTGCGCACCGGCCGCGTCGCCATGGCCCGCGGCAGCAAGAGCGCGGGTGGTGGAATCAGCGAGACCGCGCCCTCGGTCTATGAAGAGGGCGGCGACGACGTGGCCTACTCGGTGTGACCGGAATCCGGAGGGCCTGCACTCGCCAAAAAGGAAGATTAAGATTGGGCACTCGTCCCATCCCATGATGACAAATACAGGAGACTCCCATGGCCAAGGTTTACCACGATGACGACGCCGACCTTTCCCTGATCCAGAAGAAGAAGGTTGCCATCATCGGTTACGGATCGCAGGGGCACGCGCACGCCCTGAACCTGAAAGACAGCGGAGTAGAGGTGCGGGTCGGCCTCGCGCCGAACTCGAGTTCGCGCGCCAAGGCGCAATCGTCGGGCCTGACCGTCAACTCGGTGGCCGACGCCGCCAACTGGGCGGATGTGATCATGATCCTGACTCCCGACACGGGGCAGCCGCAGCTCTACCGCACCTCCGTCGAGCCCTTCCTCGGCGCGGGCAAGATGCTGATGTTCGCCCACGGCTTCAACATCCGCTTTGGCACCATCGTGCCTCCGAAGAATGTTGACGTCACCATGGTGGCGCCCAAGGCCCCCGGCCATCGCGTGCGCGAGTTGTATCGTGAAGGCGCGGGCACGCCCGCGCTGATCGCCATACACCAGGATGCGACCGGCAAAGCCCGCGATCTGACCCTCTCCTACGCCAAGGCGCTGGGCACCACGCGCGCCGGCGTTCTGGAAACCACCTTCGCCGAGGAAACCGAGACCGACCTGTTCGGCGAGCAGACCGTGCTCTGCGGAGGAGTGAGCGCGCTGATCAAGTCAGCCTTCCAGACGCTGGTGGACGCCGGCTACCAGCCCGAGATCGCCTACTTCGAGTGCCTGCACGAGCTGAAGCTGATCGTCGATCTGATTTATCAGGGCGGGCTGAATTACATGCGTTATTCGGTCAGCGACACTGCTGAGCATGGCGACTATACCGGCGGCGCCCGCATCATCACCGACGCCACGCGCAAAGAGATGAAGCAGATGCTGAAGGAGATCCAGGATGGCACCTACGCCAGGAAATGGATCGCCGAAAACGAAGCCGGGCGTCCGTGGTTCAACGCCAAGCGCAAGGAAGAACAGACGGCGCTGATCGAGCAGGTGGGAGCACAACTGCGCGCCATGATGCCCTTCCTGAAGCCGGTCAATGTAACTCCCGAGTCCAGCCAGGCAGCGGTCGTGTCGAAGTAGGCGTTGCGCGGCTCAGAAGCCTCAAATCTCGTCGCTAGCGAAGGGTGGCGTCAACGGTTGCGCGACGGTGTGGGGTTTGGTGGCGCTGACCTGGTAGAGCTGCACGGCGCCGAAGGTGAGCAGCGCTCCCGCCCAGAAGCCCAGCTTGCCCATGCGATCGCGGCGGGCGTCGGCAAAGCCGTAGCTGCGCAAGTCGGCCACGCACTGGCCGGTGAAGATGAAGTCGATGAGGGCGACGCGTCCCCCGGGGCGGAGCACGCGCACCATCTCCTTCAAAATCTGGCGCCGCTCCTCTGCCGTCTCCACCTCGTGGACCACGAAATTGGAGAGGATCACGTCAAACGAGCAGTCGGGAAAGGGGAGCTGGCGCGCGTCACCCCGCTTCACCGTGACCCGGTCGGCCACCCCCTCGGCGGCGGCATTCTCCAGCACCGACTCCGGCCGGTTGCCGGTGATCGCCTTGGGCTCCCACAGATCCACACCCACCGCGTTGCCCGAGGTCAGCCGCCGGGCCGCTCCCACCGTAAGCAGTCCGCGTCCGCAACCCACGTCCAGGACCGCCTCGTCTCCCCGCCAGGGAATGGAGTTCAGCAGCTCCTCCCGCAGCTCCAGTTTGCCGTACTTGCTGTAGAAGATCATGTTCACGCCGCTGTAGAGGAAGTACAGCCCCACCACCAGGGCGCCCCAGCGGATGTGCACCATCAGGATCTTGGGAACGAAGGCGGCCACCAGCAGCAGGGCGGCGGCAATCACGAACTGGCCGATGATGATGCCCGGGGAGTCGATGCCGTAGTCTGGTTTCTGTGACAGGAGCAAGGACAGTTCACCATCTCAGCAAGGGAGAGATATTAACCGTCCAGAGCGGGAAGGCAAAGCAGAACCGGACAACCCCGGGGCCCGGCGGTGACGACATCCGTGCCACTCAGGGCTTAAACACCGGCCCGCGGACAGGACTGTCCGCGCTACATGGAAAAGCACATCCCCTCGCTGCGCTCGGGATATCGCCTGCGGCCTTCCGCTTGCGATCGCGCCCGCCAGATGGCTCTACTTCTCCACCTGGTAGAGGTAGCGGCCGTCTTCGCGCTGGGCATGCGCTTCCGCCACCTTGAGGAACGCTTGCGCGGCGTGCGAGAGGCTGGCGCCCTTGCGATATACCAGCCGCAGCTTGCGCTCGAACGCCAGCTCGGGGACGGAGATGCGCACCAGTTCGCCGCGCGACACCTCGGCTTCCACGCAGATGCTGGGGATCAGCGCCACGCCGTTGCCCATGGCAACAAATTTCTTTATGGCCTCGGTGGTGGGCAGCTCGATGTCCATGTGCAACGGAACTTTCTTGCGCTGGAAGGTCTCCAGCACCTTTTCGCGGTAGGGCGAGTTCACATGGTGGGCCACAAAGTACTCCGAACCGAGCTGATGGATGTGTACCTCGTCGCTTGTGGCCAGGGGATGGTTGGGAGGAATCACGAAGCACAACTCGTCGCGGTACACGACTATGGATTTCAACAGCGGGTCTTCGGGACGGAAGGTCAAAACTCCAAGCTCGGCGTTGTGGTTCAGCAGATCGTCGGGAATTTGGCTGGCGAGCGAGCGTTGGATGGTGACCTTAATCATAGGAGAGAGACGGCGAAACTCGTTGAGCACCGGCAGCAGGTAGAGGCAGGTCAGCTCGTTGGCGGCAATCGAAAGCTTCCCTTTGTTGAGCTGGCGCAGCTCTTCCAGGGCGTTGAGCGCCTCCCCACGCATGTTGAGCAGCTTTTCAGCATAGTTCTCCAGCACTTTGCCGGAAGCGGTGAGGATGCCCTCACGGGAGGAGCGGTCAAACAGGGGCTCCCCTAGCTCTTCCTCCAGCTTGCGCACCGCCTGACTGACGGCCGGTTGGGTGCGATAGAGCTTCTTGGCGGCGCGGGAAAAGCTGCCTTCGCGGGCAACAGCGAGGAAAGTTTCCAGTTGAAACAGGTCCATAGGCGTTCCTTTAGAGGAGGGCCAGGGATGAAAGCATCACTTATATCATAATCTATTCTTATGTTGAGCAAATAACTATAAGCTTGCTTTATCGGAAGGACACGCTAGGCTTGAAGATTCAAGGTCTTGGCTTTGAGTTCCGAAGTAGGAGAGGCCCCTGATGGAGCGAGCACGAGTAACCATCTTCGATACCACCCTGCGTGACGGCGAGCAGTCCCCTGGTTGCAGCATGAACCTGCAGGAAAAGCTGCGCTTGGCGCGGCAGCTCGATCGACTTGGGGTGGATGTGATCGAAGCCGGCTTCCCTATCTCCTCCCACGGGGACTTCGAGGCGGTGCAGGCGGTAGCAGAGCAGGTACGGCGTCCGATTGTTGCTGGGCTGGCTCGGGCCACGCATATGGACATCGAGCGCGCCTGGCATGCGGTGAAGACTGCCGCGCGCCCGCGGATCCACGTTTTCCTGGCCACCTCGGATATTCATCTCCACTACAAGCTCAAGATGTCGCGCCAGCACTGCCTGCGCCAGGCGGCGGAGTTGGTTGCCTATGCGCGCTCGCTGTGCCGCGACGTGGAATTCTCCCCGGAGGACGCCACCCGAACGGAGCTGGACTTCCTCTGCGAGGTCGCCCAGGCGGTAGTAGACGCCGGCGCCACCACCGTCAATATCCCGGACACCGTGGGCTACACCGTGCCGCGGGAGATGGCGCGCATCATCCAGGCGGTAGTAGCGTGCACGCGGCGCGACCACCCTGAAGTGGTGATTTCCGCCCACTGTCACAACGATCTGGGACTGGCGGTGGCGAACTCGATCGCTGCGGTCGAAGCCGGAGCGCGGCAGGTGGAGTGCACCATCAACGGAATCGGCGAGCGCGCCGGAAACGCATCCCTGGAAGAGATTGTCATGGCGCTGCGGGTGCGGCCGGACGTGATGCCCTACGACACCGAAGTGAGAAGCGAGGAGCTGTTCCCCACCAGTTGCCTGCTGACGGAGATCACGCATGTTCCCGTGCAGCCCAACAAGGCAATCGTGGGGCGCAACGCCTTTGCCCACGAAGCCGGAATCCACCAGGATGGGGTGATCAAGAACCCGCTGACCTACGAGATCATGACCCCGCAGTCGGTGGGTGTGCCGGAGACCAAGCTGGTGCTGGGCAAGCACTCCGGTCGGCATGCGCTGGGCCTAAGGTGCGCGGAACTGGGCTACTCCTTCGAGCGCCGCGACCTGGATCGCATCTACAAGCGCTTTGTGGCCCTGGCCGACCAGGTGAAGGTGGTCGAAGACCGGCATCTGATCGCCATCATCCGCGAAGAGTTTGATGCCAGCGTGGTTCCGCAGATGAAACCGGCGTCGGATCCTGGGGTCCTGGCGCAGCAGCGCGCCGGAAATGCCTAGGCCGGCGCTTTGCTCGCTTCAACGCGCGCGCAAGCCGGAGGACGCCAGGTTCTTCGACCGCGCACCTGCCTGACACAGAAAAGAGTGAGGTCAAGACAATGGGCGCCCGCTCCGCTCAGAACAACAGTCGAAGCCCGCGGGCTCGCCGCGCCGCCCCAGGCGTCCCTGAAGGCAGCGTGAAGCTGAAGATCGCTGTCCTGCCCGGCGATGGAATTGGCCTTGAGGTGACCCGGGAAGCAGTCCGCATTTTGCGCGCCGTGGCCGAGGACCGGGGTTACGACTTCCAGTTCACCGAGAGATTGATTGGTGGAGCCGCGATAAAGGAGGCGGGCACGCCTTTGCCCGGCACTACCCTTGAGACCTGCCTCGAGAGCGATGCCGTGTTCCTGGGCGCGGTCGGAAGCCCGGAGTTTGACGCTCTGCCTCCCGAGAAGCGGCCGGAAGCGGGGCTGCTGGGCCTGCGCAGGGCGCTGGGAGGGTTCGCAAATCTGCGGCCCGCAATCTGCTATGACGCGATCGTGGACTCCTCGCCGCTAAGGGCGGAGGTCGTGAAGGGAGCCAACGTCCTGTTCGTACGCGAGCTTCTGGGCGGGCTCTACTTCGGCGAGCCACGGGGGTTCGTGGGCGCGAACCGGGAAGCCGCTTACAACACCATGCGCTACTCGGTGGAAGAGATCGAGCGGGTAGCGCGCATTGCCTTCGAAGCGGCGCGTTCGCGGAGCAAGAAAGTGACCTCGGTGGATAAGGCCAACGTGCTCGAAACCTCGCAGCTCTGGCGTCAGGTGGTTACCGTGATGGCCAGGGATTTCCGCGACGTTCAGCTCGAGCACATGTACGTGGATGCCTGCGCCATGAAACTGGTCACCAATCCCACCAGCTTTGACGTGGTGCTCACAGAAAACCTCTTCGGCGACATTCTCTCCGACGAAGCGGCGGTGATCACCGGATCGCTGGGCATGCTGGCGTCGGCCACCATCGGAGGAAGCGTCGATCTCTATGAGCCGGTGCATGGCTCGGCCCCCGACATCGCCGGCAAGGGGATCGCCAACCCGCTGGGCGCGATCGCCACTGCGGCGATGCTGCTGCGTCACACCGCGGAGCTGCAGCAGGAGGCTCGCGACGTGGAAGACGCAATCCGCCAGGTGCTGGATGCAGGTCACCGCACCGCCGACCTGATGCGCGGCAAGGCCAAGTACAAAGCCAACACCAGCGAGATCGGCAGCTTGGTGGAGCAGGCCCTGGCCGACGTGATGGACCGCCGGCGTGCCTATCACGCCGTCTGAGAGTTTGTGGCGGCATTGCGCGCGTATAGAATTGATCTCACGCTGAACCTTTGATTTTCCTATGTCGTCTCCCCGCACATTGTTTGAGAAGCTCTGGGATGAGCATGTAGTCGCCCAGCCCAACGGCCCGCGAACGCTGCTCTACATCGATCTGCACCTGGTCCACGAAGTGACCTCGCCGCAGGCGTTCGACGGCCTGCGCGAGAATGGGCGCAGGGTACGCCGCCCGGAGCGAACCGTGGCCACGGTGGACCATAACGTGCCCACCACTCCCGGGCACCTTCCGATCCTGGATGAGATCGCGGCTCGCCAGATCGACGCCCTGCGGCAGAATTGCCGGGAATTCGAGATCCGCTTGTACGACATTGACGCAGCGGAACAGGGGATCGTGCACGTAATCGGGCCGGAGCTGGGGCTGACGCAGCCGGGCATGACCATCGTCTGCGGCGACAGCCACACCAGCACCCATGGGGCATTTGGCGCGCTCGCCTTCGGCATCGGCACCTCGGAGGTGGAACACGTGCTGGCCACGCAGTGCTTGCCCCACAACAAGCCGCGGAAAATGCAGATCCTGGCGAATGGCAGTGTGCCGCATGGCGTGGCGGCCAAGGACCTGGTTCTCGCTATCATCGGTCAAATTGGAACCGACGGCGCCACCGGCTACGCCATCGAGTACGCCGGAGAAGCAGTGCGGGGGCTCTCCATGGAGGGCCGGATGACGCTCTGCAACATGAGCATCGAGGCGGGTGCGCGGGCGGGGATGGTGGCGCCGGACGAGACCACCTTTGCCTATCTCAAGGGCCGCCGGTTTGCCCCCCAGGGCGCTGACTGGGAGCAAGCGGTCGCGCGCTGGAAAAAGCTGCCCTCCGACGCGGGGGCGCACTATGACCGCATCGTACACATCGACGCCTCACGCCTGGCCCCGTTTGTCACTTGGGGAACCAATCCGGGGATGGTGGTGCCGGTCACGGGCAAGGTGCCGGATCCGGCGCACGCTGTCACCGAGGCCGACCGGCTGGCTTCCCAGCGCGCGCTGGAGTACATGGGGCTGGCGGCAGGTACCCGCATCGAAGACATCCGCATCGATCGCGTTTTCATCGGCTCCTGCACCAACTCCCGGCTGGAAGACCTGCGCGCAGCGGCCAAGGTGGTGAAGGGATACCGCGTCGATCCCAAGGTGCGCGCAATGGTGGTGCCGGGTTCACAAAACGTCAAGAAGCTGGCGGAAGAGGAAGGTTTGGACAGAATTTTCCGCGAGGCTGGCTTCGACTGGCGCGAGTCGGGCTGTTCGATGTGCCTGGGCATGAATCCCGACATCCTGCAGCCGGGCGAGCGCTGCGCCTCCACCAGCAATCGCAATTTCGAGGGGCGGCAGGGCCGCGGCGGACGCACCCACCTGGTGAGCCCTATGATGGCGGCGGCAGCGGCAGTGACCGGGCACTTTACCGATATTCGCGGCTGGCGATTCCACTGAGGCAGGTATGCAACCGTTTCGCGTGCACAAAGGGCTGGCCATCCCCCTGGATCGGGCGAACGTCGATACCGATCAGATCGTTCCCAAGCAGTTTCTCAAGCGCATCGAGCGCACTGGGTTTGGCAAGTTCCTGTTTCATGACTGGCGCTACACGCCGGACGGGGAGCCCAACCCGGAGTTCATCCTCAACCACCCGCGCTACCAGGGAGCCAGCGTGCTGATCGCGGCCAAGAATTTTGGCTGCGGTTCATCGCGCGAGCACGCTCCTTGGGCGCTGGTTGACTACGGCATTCGCATCATCATCGCGCCCTCGTTCGCCGATATCTTCGCCCACAATTCCTTCAAGAACGGCTTGCTGACGGTCACCCTGCCCGATCCCGAAATTTACAAGCTGATGCGTCGCGCGCGCGAAGTGGAGGGATACCACGTCACGGTGGATTTGGAGGCCGGTCATGTGTACGACGACATGGGATTTCACGCCGCCTTCGAGTTTGACGATCACAAGCGGCGCTGCCTGCTGGAAGGGCTGGATGAGATCGGGCTGACCCTGGAGCAGGAAGAAGCCATCACTGCGTACGAAAAAAGGCATTTCGGCAGGTAGGTCCAAACATCCTCATCCATCCAACTTTTACGCGAAAAATGAATCGCCCACTTCCTCGCGACGGCTGAGGAGTCCCAACCCCGGACGCCATCGCGCAATTAACCTGCCAAAAATGCGGTCTGCCCGGACTCACGAGGTCAAGCCCGCGTTACCCAGGTTTTGCCACTCTCTCTGTGCGCTGAGCGCGCGATGCCGATCAAGCCATTGTGAGGAACCTCCTTCTTCCTCCAGTCAGCCAACTCCCCCGCGAGGCCTGCCGGCGTGACGCCCGAAGCCTCCCGGGGGAGCGCTTGCGACGGGTCACCGCAGGTGCGCTGGCGCTGTTTCTGGCAGTTCTCTGCCCTGCGGCGGGCCTGGTTTCACCGGTCGTCTTTCGGAAAACTGTCGCCGAGGTGCACCTGACCCTGGTGGCGACCGACGGGCGCGGGCGACCGGTGGAAAACTTGAGTTCCGATGACTTCACCGTGACCGACCAGGGGCAGAAGGTCGCGATCCTGGGGATCGAGCGCGCCACCGATCTGCCCCTGGACCTGGGAATCGTGGTCGACCTGAGCGATTCCACTCGCAGAAGTTGGGAGCAGACGCGCGCCGCCGCCGGGCGTCTGCTGAGCGGCTTGATGCGCCCCGACGACCGGCTGTTTGTGGTTGCATTCGACAGCCAGATTGAGTTGCAGCGCGAAGTGGCGTCTCCCGCAAGCTTGACCGAGATCCTGCTGGAGCCGGGGCGTGGCGGGCAAACCGCGCTTTACGATGCGCTGGCCGCCGCCTGCCAGGATCCCTACCGCCAGGCGCTGCGGCAACCGCGGCGCTCGGCGCTGATCGTGTTCACCGACGGCGAAGACAACTACAGCGCCCACAGTCTCTATGACGCAATCGCGGAGGCGCAGCGCGCAGACGTGGCGATCTACACCGTCTCCCTCCACAGCCATCGCTGGCAGTACGCCGGCGATGATGCTCTACGCCTTTTGACTACGCAAACGGGTGGGCGCGACTTCGTGGTATCGGGAGAAAAAGAGCTGGACAAGGCGGTAGCCGCGATTGCCGATGAACTTCGCAACAGCTACGCGATTTTCTATCGTCCTCCCCGTTCCATGCTCAAGCAACGATTCCGCGTAGTTCGCCTGCAACCACTGAGCCACAACCTAAGGCTGCGATCCCGCGCCGGATATTACCCGCTACCGGAAGAAGGCGAGCAGCCGTAAAGCGCGGCGGCGAATTATCGGACGTTGATGAAAAACAAAGCGCAAACACTTTACAGATCGTTCCGATTACGAAGAGTTATCAGACGTAGCGCGGAATCAGCATTGACATCGAAGAAGTCTGTGCTATCTTGCGAAACAAATTCGTTTGCTTGATCTCCAGCCATTTCTGGTTTTCCTCGGGCCCGTGAAAGTTCAGGAGAGGAGCCGTAAATGGAGTATTTCAGGCGATTCGGACGACGCTATTTGCCACTTCTGGCGGCGTTCGGAATCATGATTGGAAGCGCCACAGCAGATAACATCACCATCACGGATCTGGAAAGCGGCATTCCCGGGCTAACGGTTCCTGCAGGCGTGCAGTTCACGATTTTGCCCGATAGCACGACGAACTTCCTGCACTTCACGCTGACCATGAACCAGCGCCCGTACACGCCGCAGACGATTTACACGGACCTGTTCGACGACACGATCGGTGGCACGCTCAGTGACCGCATCGTGATCGCGGTGGCGAGCCCCACCACGGTGGAGGTGAAGTTCGCCTCCGTGCCGGCCACTCTCACGGTGCCCAGCGGCGCCCTGAAGACGAATTTCTTTGCGGTAGAGCAACTGAACACGCCGCAGCAGGTGGGCGTGGTTTACTTTACAGGTGTAACCGACGGGAATTTCCACTTCTGGGTGGTCTCCGAACCGGCCCCCACGGTTCCGGAACCAACGAGCCTCATCCTGCTGGGAAGCGGGATCGTAGCTGGCAGTTCATTCGTGCGCTGGCGAAAACGCTGGCGCGGCGCGGCACGCTCGCGGCGCAGCACGAATTAACTAGTTAGTTGGATGAGATTCGGTAACAGCGCCAGCTTTTCGCGCGTTTGTGCGCATGGTCGGCTGGAAAGTTGGCGTTTGCTCGATTGACAAAGCGCAGAGTTGTGATATTTTGCGGGTAATTCTCGCCTTTGTACCAGCCATTCTAGAAATATCGGCCCTGGGATTCGTGCCTCTCTAGCTAGACTCGGCCCTAAGTCAAAACTCGAGCAAGAGGAGACGACCATGAAGTTGTTTCGCCACCTCGGATACGCCTTGCTGCCGCTATTGGTTGTGGTGGGAACCAGCCTGAGCAGCGCGCGAGCGGACAGCATCGTTACCCTGGATATCGGAAACGGACCCCCATCGGTGCATGCATACGCCAGCACATGTCTGCCCAGCCAGTTGATACAAAACCCCATCCCCTGTCCAGAGACGAGCGGACCTGGGTTAAATATCGTCCAGACATCGGGTGAGTTTGTTCACTTCACCCTGATCGAGGTCAACAATCCGTTCACTGGAAACCACTGTGTGAATTTGTTTGACAGTCATGGGCTCAGCGACAAATTAGTTGTGCTTGTCGGTGTGAACAGCCTTGACGCCTATTTCGGTTCCGGCCCGGATGTCACAAACCCCCTCTTCCCGAATGTAAGTTGTGACACAAGCTCCAACGTCACAGAGATAGAGGGGACTTTGCAGACGGACCTTCTGGATGTGCATGCGTACGGTAACCCGAATACGGATGGCGACTACCACTTCGCCATCAAATCGGATGAGCCCGGCCCGCCACCGATCCCTGAGCCCGCCAGCCTGGCCCTGCTGGGAACGGGAATCGCAGCGGTAGGCTTTACAGCGCGCAGGAAGCTGCACCGAAAGCAGTAAGACTGGTGGGCAGACGACGCTCAGGATTGCATAGGGGATAAGTGTGCCCGCCGAAGGCGTACGGCGCGGCTTTCAGCCCTCGGCCATTTCGGTTTGAGCGGCGCGGCTTTCAGCCGCGCCGCAATGGCTTTTCACCGCCAATTGTCATCCCCGGCGCTCACCAGGAACCCTCCTTCCCTCCCCACCACCAGATCAGGCCCACCGTGGCCGTGTTCTGCTGCTTGCTCAGCACGCCTTGCACATCGCTCAGGAACGAGGGCTGGTTGGAGAGGTCGCGCCGCCACTCGTAGCGCATCAGAAATCCCTCAGCCATCCTGTAGTCGAAGGTCACAGTATTTTCTTTCAGCGCCTGCGTGATGCCGCTGAAGAGTCCTCCACGATCGGACATGTATTCTGCCCGGGAGGCGAGAGCGATGCGGGGAGTGAACTGGTAGCGGACGTAGGCGCAAGCGCCATCAGTGTGCAACGGGGCCGAGGATTGGCCCGGCGCAGCGTCTCTCCACAGGCGTTGGAGAGAATAGTCTCCCTCCAGGGCCAGCGTCAGTTTGGGTGTTGCCTGCCAGGTGACGTAGCTATCCAGAATGTGCGTGCGCCCGTCCGGCGCTGGACGTATGGCCTGGAAGCTGAGCCCGGGCTGCACCGGAATCGGCCCGGTGGGTGGCACTACCACGCGATCCGGGTGCTCCTGTCCAAAGTAGTAGTTTACCGTCCAGCTAATTGTTCTTTGCGGCTTGGCCGTGAAGCCAACCAGCTCATCCTTGAAACCGTTGGTAGCCTCGATCTGGTTCGTGCCATTCACCACCCAATAGTTCAAAGTCAGGCGGTCGTTGAGCGGGAAGGCGACACGCAGACCCATATGGTAGAAAGGCAAAAAGTTGAACCAGTAAGAGCGGGAATAGTTCATCTGGTCTTTGGTGTAGTTGCCCTCGATGCCGAGCGAACTACCCCATTTGCCAAAATCGACGTTCACACCCTTGCCCAGGGGAATTACGTACGTGCCATACGCCTGGAAGACATGGCGATAGATCTGCGGCCGCGGTTCATTGGCAGGATTCCCCTGCAGGGTATCGGTGGCCTGACCAAACTGCAGATCCAGGCGTCCGCCCCAGCGGCGTCCTGCGGCAAGATCGGGAGGATGATCGAAGATTACGCTGGCTTGATTCAGGCTGAACTCGTTGCTCAGAACGTCGTAGGCGCGCAGCAGGTTGACTCGTCCTACGGGCTGGTTGAAGTTGTAGGCGTAGTAGCCGTCCAGGCCGACGCTGACGGTGGTGTCGCGGACAGGATCTGGGGCTTTGCCTTGCTCCTCCTGCGAGCGCTTTATCTCCCGCTGCGCTTGGGTGGTGTCGGCAGCGATCCCGGAGCGCGGCGATGCCGCGGACTGTGCCGGAGTCGATTGCAACTGTCTGACGATGGCCTTCAGCTCAGCAACCTCGGCTTCGAGCTTGTCAATGCGCTCCTGCATAGCCTGCGCGTGGCCGGCCGGCGGCCCCGGGGGGACGGATCCTGCAGCCTGGGCATGCAGAGATGCGGTGCAGGCGCATATCACAATCAGCGCAGCCCAGCTGCGCGCATCGTTTCGTTTGCTCGAGTGCGCGAAGACCTCGATAAGGGAATTCATGGGTCCGCATCCTCTCTGATTGCATTCTTGGTGGGGCCGGTCAGCCTGGCTCGCGAGCCTGGCGGAAGCGGCTTAGGAAGAGCCGCGCGTCGTGACCCTGCTTAGTTGGTCTCCCGCTTTTCGCCGGGGTGATCGATGTTTACGGAGATTCCGCCGACGTTGGCGATCTCGAACCGCGATCCGCTTCCCTGGCGCTCGATCTTGATGGTGAGCACCCGGTGACCGCTGGTGACGACGATCTCTCCCTCACCTGCGGGGTGTTGCTTCACGTTGGCCTGGGGATAGTGCTGGCGGTAGAAGTCGAGGACCCTGGCAGGATCATCCTCGGTGAGAAAGGCGCCGCTGGCTACCTTGGCCCCGGGCAGGCTCACCATGGCTCCTTCATCCGCCACCTTGGCCCCGGGATAGATCGGCACACCCAGGCGGGAGGCGATTTCGTTGGGATCGTTCGATGTCTGCACGCTGCCCAGAGGCGTCTGGATGCTGGTGCGGCCTCCTTCCTCGCGGATGCGGCTGTGGCGGGCGAACTTGATGGCCACGTAGGTTGCTGCCGCGATGCTGAGGATTCCGAAACCCAGAGCCACCGCCAGAATGATCATCACCAGCTTGAGAACGGGGTTGCGAACCGGCGGCCGAGAGACAGGGGCAGAGGACGGCGAGGCCAGGACCGCAGCCCGCGCACCACACTTCGGGCACGCGGTCGCGGTGGTCTCCATGGGCGTACCGCAGGAAGTACAGAACGCCATAGATCACCTCACAGGCAAGCAGGATAAATCAGGCGTCAATGAGGCAGGCATGGCGCGGGCGATGGGCCGCAGGCGTCCGCAGCGCTCCCACTTGGACGGTGGCCGGCACAGGACAGCGTCCGCGGGCGCCTGTGTCCGCAACACCAGCCTTCCGAGGATGGAGTCAGTGCCCGGGAACGCCGAAGATTGCGCGGAAGGGGTAATCGGTCATGCTGAGGCCCATCAGCAGCACCAGCCAGAATAAGCCCGCGAATAACACCACCGCGTTGAGCGGAGGCTTCTCATACTTCAGGTGCATGAAGAAAAGCAGCACGAGTAGCGCCTTGATGCCGGCGATGGTCAACGCGATCAGCGTGTTGAGCTCGCCCGGCATCGGCACCCGCGACAGGATCGCCGTCAGCACCATCAGAGCGATCAGGGCCGCACCCACCAGGTAGTAGGTCTTCTTCGGCACTACGTGTTCGGAGTGTTCGGGCATGCTTGCGCGCTCCTTCCTACCCGGTGTGCGTGCGGGCGACCAGGTACAACATGGGATAAAGGAAAATCCACACCAGGTCCACAAAGTGCCAGTAGAGTCCGGAAACCTCCACCGGGTTGTGATACTCGGGAGTGTAGGCCAGCTTGTTGGCCTTGTACGCAATCACTCCCAGCAGGACCAGGCCGATGGTGACGTGCAAGGCGTGCAGCCCGGTCATGACGAAATAAAGAATGAAGAACATCTGCACGTGGGCGGGATCGGGGACGTCATGCAGGTGCCACCAGCGCCCGGGCACCGCTCCTTCCACGTAGTGCGCGTGGTACTCCACCGCCTTGATGCCCAGGAAGGCCGCACCCATCAGAATGGTGAATAGCAGGAGCCACGCGGTCTTTTTGGATTCACCCTCCTGCACCGCGTGCACCGAGAGCGCCACCAGCAGACTGCTGCACAACAGGATGGTGGTGTTCAGCGTCCCCAGCCAGAAGCTCATGTGCTCGCTGCCCGTCGCCCAGGCGCCGGGGTAGAGATGGCGATAGATCATGTAGGCGGCAAACAACCCGCCGAAGAACATGATCTCGGTCACCAAGAACAGCCACATGCCCAGCGTGGAGGATTCACGCTGCTGCTCCATGTTGGCGAAGTGATGGCGGAGCGCCTGCTCGGCGACGGCGTGCTCGGCAGCGATGGCGGGACTATCGGCCAACCGGCACCTCCTGCGGATAATCCTCGTAGTTGTAGGCTTCCCAGGTCACAACCGGAGTCTGCTCGAAGTTGTAGGTGGGTGGCGGCGAAGCCGTCTTCCATTCCAGTCCGGCCGACGACCAGGGATTCGGACCCGCCTCTTCCCCGTAGCGCAGCGACCATAGCAGGTAGATCAGCGGCATCAGGTAGCCGAGGGCGAGGATCGACGCGCCTGCGGTCGAAAGCACATTCAGCACCTGAAACTCGGGAGCGTAGGCGTGGTAGCGGCGCGGCATTCCCAGATAGCCGAGCACAAATTGCGGCAGGAAGGTGAGCACGAAGCCAAAAAAGACGACAGCTGCCGCAATCTTTCCCCAGACCTCGGGGTACATGCGCCCGGTCATCTTCGGCCACCAATAATGGATGCCGGCCAGATAGCCCATGACGGCTCCTCCCACCATGATGAAGTGGAAGTGCGCCACCACGAAATACGTATCGGTAACGTGGACATCGATGCCCAGCGCGGCCAGGTAAAGTCCGGTCAGACCTCCCATCGTGAACAGGCCGATGAAGCCGAAGGCGTACAGCATGGGAGTATGGAACGACACCTGTCCCTTGTACATGGTGGCCGTCCAGTTGAACACTTTCACCGCTGAGGGAACGGCCACGAAGTAACTGAGCAGCGAGAAAACCAGCGCCGCATACAGCGACATGCCCGCCACGAACATGTGATGGGCCCACACCAGGAAGCCAAAGACGGCGATGGCGATGGAGGAGAGCGCCACAAACGTATAGCCGAAGATCCGCTTGCGCGCGAAGCAGGGCACCACTTCGGAGATCACCGCCATACTGGGCAGGATCATGATGTACACCGCTGGGTGGGAGTAGAACCAGAACAGATGCTGGAAGAGGACGGGATCGCCGCCGACCGCGGGATTGAAGATGCCGATGTGAAACGCCCTCTCCAGTGCTACCAGCACCAGGGTGATGGCCAGCACCGGCGTGCCCAGCACCTGGATGACGGAGGTGGCGTACAGACTCCACACAAACAGCTGCATGCGTCCCCAGGTCAGGCCGGGCGCGCGCATGCGGTGAGTCGTTACGATGAAGTTCAGTCCTGTCAGGATGGATGAAAAGCCATTGATGAAGACGGCGATGCCAGCCAGCAACACGTGCGTGTTGGAGAAGGTGGTGCTGAAGGGAGTGTAGAAGGTCCAGCCGGTGTCGACGCCGCCGGTCAAAATCACGTACAGGATCATGAATGCGGAGATGGTGTAGATGTACCAGCTCAACAGGTTGATCCGGGGGAAGGCCAGGTCCTTCGCACCCAGCATCATGGGAATGAAGAAGTTGCCCAGCACGGCGGGAATAGAGGGGATGAGGAAGAAGAAGATCATCACAATGCCGTGCATGGTGAACATCTTGTTGTAGGTGTCTGAGGTCATCAGATCACCCGGCGGCGTGAGCAGTTCGAGGCGGATCATGGTGGCGAAGAAGCCACCAATAAAGAACATCAAGGTGATCGAGATCAGGTAAAGGATGGCAATGCGTTTGTGGTCCGTGGTGAGGAGCCAGGACCTGACGCCATAACTGGCGGTCAGATAATTCTCGCGTTCCGGAGCGTCATTGGCGGCCATAAGCTATTGCACCTTCTTCGGTCCCGGGCCCGGGGACGGCGCGCCGGCGACCGGCTTGCCGGTGGCGGGAGCGCCCTGCGCCGGCTGCACCAGCGATTTGACGTACGCCACAAGCGAGAGCAGTTGCTCCTCGCTCACGATACCCTGGAAGGTCGGCATGATGGGCTTGAAGCCGGACACGACCTTCGCGCCGGGAGTCAGAATGGATTCACGAATGTAATTGTCGTCGGCCACCACGCTGCGGCCATCTTCCAACAGCACCGTCTTGCCATACAGGCCGACCAGGTTGGGACCGCGGCCCTGGGTATCGCTCCGATGACAGGTGGCACACCCCAGCTGCGCGAACAGCCGCTGCCCGCTCTGCGCCATGCTGCCGCCGGTGGCGCCCCCTCCCAGCCACTGCTCAAAGTCGGCCGGTTCCATCACCACCACCTCGCCGGTCATGGCGGAGTGCGACGTGCCGCAGTATTCGGCGCAGAACAAATGGTAGGTTCCGGGCTTGATGGGGCGGAACCACACCGTGGTGTAGCGGCCCGGCAGAACGTCTTGTTTGACGCGGAAGGCGGGCACGTAGAAGCTGTGGATCACGTCTTGGGAAACCATGGTCAGACGGATGTCGCGGTTGACGGGCACGTGCAGCTGATTGATCTCGCGCACACCCTCGGGGTGCTCGAACTTCCACATCCACTGTTTGCCGACGGTATATATCTCCATGGCTCCGGCGGGAGGCTTGGACTCGGCAACGTAGATGGTGGCCCCCCAGAAGAACATCAGCATGAAGGCTCCCAGGGGAATCAGCGACCAGGTGGCTTCCAGCGAGTGCGAACCTTCGATCTGCGTGGCCTTGCCGCCCGGCTTCTGGCGGTAGTAAACGGCGAAAATGAAGATCAGAATAAAGACACCGATCGCGGCAAAGCCGGTAACCAGCAGCATGAAGATGAAGAAGGCATCGACGCGTCCAGCCAGGGAGGAAGCGCGTTCCGGCCACAATGGAATATTCTGGAACATGTGCTTAGGCGTTGCCTCCCTTGCTGCGGCCCAGCGGCGTGCGGCTGGACTGCGGCTCCGAGCGAAACATCACGATCAGTAATCCTCCCAAAATGAGAATCGTCGCCACGCCGGCCAGCTGCATCACGTGCGAGATGATGGCGCCGTATTTCCCCGTCCTGGGGTCGTAGTGATAGCAATACAGCAGCACCTGGTCGACCACCGTGCCGATGCGATTCTCCGACGCTTGAATCAGACCGAAACGCAGATCCTTCGGAGCGTATTCGACGCCATAGAAATACTTCGAGATCTTGCCGCTGGGGGTTGCAACCATAATGGCGGCGGCGTGGGCAAACTGCTGCGATTGTTCATCCCAGGCGTAGTTGAAGCCGGTGGCGCGGGTAAGAGCGTCAATGGACTCCTTCGATCCGGTGAGGAAGTGCCAGCCCTGCTCGGCGCCAGGGCGGCCGTAACGCTCCATGAAGATGCGCTTCTTGCCGCGGGCCAGGTCGGGAGTCTCGCGGGGATCGAAGCTGACGGTAATCACGTCGAAGTCCTTGCCAATGTCGAATTTCAGCACCGAGAAAACGCTGGCCATCCCGTTCAGCACTTCGCCGCAGAGCATGGGGCAGTTGTAGTAAACCAGGCTGAGAACCACCGGCCGGTGGCCGAAGAACTCGGACAGCCCTACCTCGCGCCCGGTCTCATCGCGGAAGGCAAGCTCAAGCGGCAGTTGCGCGTCCAGGCGCTGCTCGATTCCCACCTGCTTGAGGATCGTGGGAGGGGGAGCCGCCGTCCCGCGCGGGCCGCCCATCATGCCCTGCGCCAGTGCGGCGCTGGTGAGGCACAGCGCAACCATGATTGCGGCCACAAAAGCCTGGATGCTTGCGCCGCGCGTGCCCGCTTTGTGATTACTGCTCACCTTCCTGCTTCCTTTCTGCTTCTTTCTGCTGCCGGCCGAGCGCAACAGACGATTTCTAGTTCCGCACCGCCGGCCAGTAGCCTCCGCTCGAGCCCGCGTTATTGTTCACGCCGCTGCCAAACTCCGCCGGTGGCTGAACCGGGGGTTGCGGCCGCGCAGGCAATCCCTGTTGCACGATCAAGTCCATGGCGCGCTCGATGGGAATGTGAGCGATCCCGGCCTTCTCATCCACCCAGCCGTAGCTGTTCAGCCGGGCTTCGTTGGCGGCCCGCAATTTGCCGATGTCCGTTCGTTCATCCTTCTCCAGGCGGGGCTCAGGAAAGTTAAGCGCCGGATCTCCCCTGCGAACCTCCTGGGGAATGGTGGTCAGCGGTGGGGGTGCGGTCTCCGCCCGCTGCTCGGTAACAGCGTGGTTCAGAAAGATGAGAACGCCCCAGGCGACCAGTACCATCGCCAGGGTCATCAGCCCCAGCCCTAACAGGAAGCCCACCAGAGTGCGCGAGCCCAGATCGCGCGACTCATACTGCGTGTCGGGATGCTGGATCTGCTCGAAGTGCAGTTCGTGCGGCTCGTCGTGCAAATGATTACTCATGAGGATGCTCCTCGGCCTCCGCCAGCGCGGCGTGCGTGCGCGGATCGTGCAGCGCGAGTACCGGCCAGCTCTTCAGGTTAAAGGCAAAGAAAGCAAACCACAGCGCCACCATCGCCACCGGGACCACGAAATCCTGCCAGCCATAATGCAGATGCTCGGGATAGTGCGCGGGGGCGATGTTCCAGTAGAGATCCACGTAGCGCATGAAGAAGAGCCAGGCGGCCACCGCCGCCAGCTTGCGCGGCGTCTGCTTCAGTCCGCTGGAGAGCAGAATGGCAAAGGGAACGCAGAAGTGGAAGATGGCCAGAAACAGCGCCACGTTCTCCCAGCCGCCCCGCAGACGCAGCATGTACCAGTGAATCTCCTCCGGCAGGTTGCCGGCCCAACTGATGAGCCACTGCGAGAAGCTCATGTAGGCCCACAGCATGACGAAGGTGAACATCAGCTTGCCCATGTCGTGAAACTCGTTGCGCGAGAGCAAGGGCTGGATCGGTTTGTACTCCACCATGTGCCGAGCAACCAGGGCGCACAGGCACAAGGCGGTGAGCCCCTGCCCCACGGCGATAAGCAGCATGTAAATGGTGGAGTTCCAGCCGGGCAGCAGGGACATCACCCAATCGATGGTGGCGAAGGTCATCGTTCCGAAATAGAGAATGATGCCGATGGCGCCCACCGCCATCAGCTTTTCCTGATAGTGGGTTTCGTGGGGCTTGTCCTGCGCCGCCGACCAGCGGTTGAGGACCAGAATCAGGATCCACCAGATCGCAAAATAGAGGATGGCGCGAATTGTAAAACCGCCGAGGTTGAGCCAGCGGTCGTGGATCATCTGGAGATGGTGATCCTCCGAGGGGATGGGCCGCGCCCAGGAATACAGCGCCTTGGCGCCGAACAGCATGGGAAGAAAGTACAGCGTGACCAGGGGAATCGTGCGCGTGGCCGCTTCCAGGATGCGGCGTATCGGAACCCCCCAGCGGCCTCCGGTCACGTGCCAGAGCATGAGGAAGGCCATCGATCCCAGCGTCAGGCCAAGGCAGAGCATGAAACCGATCATCCACGAGCGCAGGGTGGCGACGGGCGTGAGCGCGAAACCCAGTGCGGTCAGGATAGCGAAGGCGGCTCCAATGCCCAGCGCCCGGCGATAGAGCGTCTGCACGAAGGGCGGCGCAGCGAAGTCGAGATCACGCATCTGCACGCTTGTGCTCACGGCTGCTTCCCTTCCCCGCCGCCAGCGGAGCTCGCCGGTGAGCCCTCAGCGGGCGGCGCGGCCATAGACGTGCCGGGCGGAATCGCAGACGCCGGGGCGTGCTGGCTCAACTGCAAGGCGCGGATGTAAGCGGCGATCGCCCAGCGATCCCGCGGCGACACCTGCGCCGCATAATCGGGCATCGCGCCAAAACCGTTGGTCATGACGTCATAGAAATGGCCGATGGGGGAATTAAGCAGCTTGGAATCGTAATAAGAAGTTGGGCGCCGGTAGCCGCGCTGCACGATGACGCCGTTGCCATCTCCTACGATCGAGTGGCAGGGTGAGCAATAGATGTTGAAACGTTCTCGCCCGCGATCAAGCACCTCCCGCGTAACTGGGAAGGGCATCTCGGTGCCCGGATCCTTGCCTACCATGCCGCTATAGAAATAAGTGTCGGCGCGAAGATCGCCGCGAGCCACGGTGCCCTCCACCAGCGGCCGCGAACCTCGGCCATCGCTGAAGAAATCGCTCTGCCGCAGAGGAGTCACCTTGGGCTGTACATGCATATCCAGGCGGCACCCGCTCAGTAACAACGCCAGCGGGATCAGAGCCGCCACTCCGCGATGGCGCAGTGGACCGCCGAACCAGCCAGCGCCGCACTCTTGGCTCACGCCAGCCCCTGTTGACGGCTGCAGCAGCTCACCCTGCCGGCGCATCCCCCCGAGTTGAGCGCTGGCCTTAATACGGCACCTCCGCAATCTCACGAGGATTCAGGCCGGAAAGAAACTGTCGCGTCGCCTGCCGATCAAATTTGGCATCGCGTGACTCGATGCACAGGAAGAAGCGGTCGCGCGACGCGTGGGCGAAGTCGGGAACGTGGAACACGGGATGATAAGGAGTGGGCAGCCCGTTCATGATCAGCATGCCGATGCCCGCGGAGAGACCGCCAAAAAGAATCGTCAGCTCGAACGTGACGATGATGAACGATGGCCACGAGTGCAACGGCCGCCCGCCCACATTGAGCGGAAAGGCCACCAGGTTAATCCAGCTCTGCAGACCGTAGGCGGTGATCAGGCCGAGCAAGCCGCCCACCAGGCAGACCAGCGCCACCCCGTCTTTGTGAAATCCGATGGCCTCACTGAGGCCCTCGACCGGGAAGGGGCTGTAGGCATCCATGCGCCGGTAGCCCTCGGAGTAGGCCTTCCGGGCGGCCATGACCACCTCGGTGGGAGTATTGAATTCAGCCATCAGTCCGTAAATTCCGGCGCGCTTCATTTCGACTTGACCTCCGCGGCGTTGACCTCGGCGGCGGGCAGCAGGTCACGCATTTCAAAGATCGAGATCATGGGCAGTACGCGAATGAAGAGCAGGAACGCAAACAGGAAGAATCCGATGGTCCCGATGTAGGTCATCCAGTCCCAGCGCGTGGGGGTGTAGATACCCCAACTGGAGGGGAGAAAATCCTCAGACAGGCTGATCACGACAATCACGAAGCGCTCCAGCCACATGGCAATCAGCACAATCGTCGACACGATGAACAGCAGCATGGGAGTGCGGCGGATCTTCTTGAACCAGAGCGAATTCACCATGACGATATTGCCCGCCAGAAGCCCCCAGTATTCGTACTTGTAGTAGCCATAGAGCCGGTTGAAGACCATGTGCTTTTCGTAGGTGTTGCCGCTGTACCAGGCCATGAAAAATTCCAGGACGTAGCCGTAAGCCACGATGAGGCCGGTGGCCAGCATGACCTTGGCGCAATTGTCCAGGTGCTGGTCGGTGATCATGTCCTGCAGGTGATAGACCGAGCGGATGGGAATGGCCAGCAGCAGCACCATGGCAAACCCGGAGTAGATGGCGCCGGCAACGAAGTAGGGCGGGAAGATGGTGGCGTGCCAGCCCGGAACGATGCCGATAGTGAAGTCAAAACTGACCACGGTGTGCACCGACAGGACCAGGGGCGTGGCCAGACCCGCAAGAAGAAGATAGGCGGTCTCGTAGCGGTGCCAGTGACGGGCGGAGCCGCGCCAGCCCATGGCCAAGATTCCATAGATGAATTGCGCGACGCGGTTCTGGGAGCGGTCGCGCAGCGTCGCCAAGTCGGGCACCAACCCGATGAACCAGAACACCAGCGAGATGGTGAAGTAAGTGG
>DATHDM010000356.1:0-10510 GCA_035319065.1 Terriglobales bacterium | reverse complement strand
GTGGTCACCAGGGCCTGGGTCTCGCCACGGGTAAAGATGGCGGAGCCATGAGCGCGCGGCAGGACTCCCACTTCGATCCAGATGGGACGGATCTGATCAAACTCCCGGCCGTCCGGCCGATGCCGCTGCCCGATCACCTGGTCGCGGAAGATGCGCTCCCGCAGCAGCTCGAAATAGTGCGAAAGCTTGGCCAGCTCTTCTTCCTTCTCCTCTGGGATCTCGGCTTTGAGCTCGGTCTTGATCTCCTTGACTCTGGTGTAACTCTCCAGCTTGGGATACTTCTCGGTATTGAGGGCGTCAGTGAGGCGATCGCCGATCCTGGACTGCAGGCTGTCGTAGTAAGCCTGGTCGAACGGGACCGGTTCCACCTCGCGCTTCTTCTTGCCTGCCCTTTCCGCCAGCTCGGTAATGGCAGCGCAAATCTTCTTGATCTCGGTATGGGCGAACTCGATGGCATCGACAATGGTGTCTTCCTGCACCTCGCTGGCGCCGGCCTCGATCATCACGATGACGTCTTTAGTGCCCGCCACCGCCAGGCGCAGCAAGCCGTCGCGCTGCTCGTCATAGCTGGGATTGACGACAAACTTGCCGTCCACCAGGCCAACACGCACCGCTCCGATCGGTCCCAGAAAGGGGATATCGGAGAGTGCAAGCGCGCAGGACGCGCCGTTGATGGCCAGCATGTCGGGATCGTTTTGCGTATCCGCGGAAAGCACCAGGGCGATGACCTGGGTTTCGCAGCGGAAGCCTTCGGGAAACAGTGGCCGCACCGGGCGATCGATCAGGCGGCTGGTGAGAATTTCGCGCTCGCTGGGACGGCCCTCGCGCTTGATGAATCCGCCGGGTATGCGCCCGCCGGCGTAGGTGTACTCACGGTAATCCACCGTGAGGGGAAAGAAGTCTATGCCCTCGCGGGGCTCAAGGTTGGCTACGGCGGTGGCGAGAACGACGTTGTCGCCAGTACGGGCTACCACCGAACCGCTGGCCTGCTTGGCCAACTTTCCGGTCTCAAATGACAATGATTTTCCGCCCGAGAGTTCTATGCTAATTTCCTGCTTCATTTCTATCCTTCTTCTCAGTCGTGCACCTGGAGGAATCCCCGCCCGGTCGAAATTCGTGTGGCGAGGGAATCCGAAGACAAGGGGGGTGTGTTCAGCCGGGATTGGCAGAAGAGCCTTTCCGACCTCCCCCCCCGCAAAGGCGGAAGGCCGGCAAATGCACTTATTCCGAGGGTAGCCCTGTGGACGCAATCTGGCTTGGCAGCTATTTGCGGATGCCCAGTTTCTGAATGACGTCTTTGTACCGCTCGGAGTCGTACTGCTTGAGGTAGTCGAGCAAACGGCGACGCTTGCTAACCAACATCAGCAGGCCCCGCCGCGAGGCGTGATCCTTGCTGTGCGTCTTGAAGTGATCGGTAAGCTCGCTGATCCTCTGGCTGAGGATGGCGATCTGAACTTCAGGACTTCCGGTGTCGGTCGCGTGGGTGCGGTACTGCTCGATGATGCCCTTTTTCTGCTCTCTGGCTAACACTGAACTTCGTGCACTCCTGCTTTTCTTCAGTCTCCTTGTTACCTTGGCAGAGTAACATGCGGCCATCAGATGTGTAAAGCCAAGCGCAGCAAGAGTTTTCGCTGTCACAGGTTGAGGAAAACCAACCCCGCGCACCGCGGTAGAATCTCACAAATGTTCGGGATGGCCGTCAACTCGGGCGGGACATCCCAGGAGAACCCAAGGATCAGAATTTGAAGTGCGAGCATTGCGGCACAGACAACGCCAGGCGTAACCGGTACTGCAGGAATTGTGGCGCCCGCATCAGAGAGTTTGAAACCGCAACCGGCAGTGGCGCCGATTCCTTTCAAGAAGCTTCAGCGGGGCCCGATGGGCCCGAACCTGCGGTCGTTGACCAGTATTTGCCTGGCGCCTCTCTGGTGCTGGCCTCCATCCAGGGAACCTCGCTCGACGCGCTGGTAGGTGGCCCTATCGAGGATTTCGCAGCCGCGCTGCGCCAATGGGAGGCCAGCGCGCGCCAATTCCGCGCCGAAGACGACAAGGGCAGAGACGGCAGATCGCTGGAGAAACCAGTTTCCAACGGCGATGTCTCAAAACCGGTAACCGGAGAGATCGCCGCAGCGCACACCCAGCTTGTAATGGGCACCGACAGCGCGGCAAGGGAACCGGTCCCGCCGATCAGCGGGCCTTCTTTTCTCGGCTTGAACCGAGAAGAGTCCTCCGCCCGCTACGACTACCTGCTGGCGGAAGACGATGGCAGCCGGCCTCGCAGCCTGTGGCTCGTGCTTCTGATCCTGCCGACGGCGGGAAGCATCGGCTTGTGGAAGCGCAGCCAGGTTCGCAGTTTCGTCGGGAGATCCGAAGTCGCACCCATCGCGGCCAAGGGCCGCGCCGCGATTTCTCCCCGTAAGGACCAGGAAGAGCCCGTCGCGGTTTCCGAGCCGCAATCGGTGAACGCGCCAGATTCCACTGCAGGTGCTCTGCCGCCGGGAGCCGTCAATTCGATGGTGCAGAACCACGCGGCCTCAACCCAGCAGGTGCCTGCAGCCGAAGCCGCGAATCCAGCCCCTCCCACGACTGAATCCGCGACCGAGAGAACGACCCCGCAGACTCAAAGCACGGGGACTATCAGCCCGCAGACGGGCAATCCCGCGGGCGAAGAAGCCGCGGTGGCTGACCCGGCGTCCAAGTCGGCGATGTCTTCGAACAAGGCTGCTCGTCAGGACCCACTGATCCTGGCGGGAGAGGAATACCTCTACGGACGCGGCGGGCGGCACAACTGCCAGAAGGCGCTGGCTTCCTTCCGCACCTCCGCCGACCAGGGAAATCCTGAAGCCATGAGCCATCTCGGCGCCATGTACGCCACCGGACATTGCGTCGCGCGCGACCGCGTTGTGGCCTACCGGTATTTCGCCAGGGCGGTGGAGGCGGGCAGCACGAATCCCTGGATCGACCGCAACTTGACCATGCTGTGGCGAGAGATGGGCAGCGAAGAGCGCCACCTCGTCACCAGCGCGCAGGGAAGGTAACTGCGCTCTTGCTCCGCGGCACCGGCTGAAGGCGAACCCGCAGCCTCGCTCAGGCTGGACGAGCGCGCGACACCTCCGCTGACTTTTTGTTCCCGAACTTTTTTCTGGCGACAAACTGAAATTTCCTTCCCCCACTGTGCGCTGGATCACACGGGCTGGTGTCTATTGGGTTAGCGCATGCGCCAAATTCCGATTGCGGGTCTTTCCGGCCCGAAGAGGAGGGCGCGTGTTCGAAGATTCTCTGTTCGCCTCCCAGGCTATTCGCAGCCGGCAACGCCGGTGGGCGGCAACGGCTGCTTTCGTCATGCAGACACTCTGTGTCGGCATCCTGCTGGTAATTCCTCTGTTGTTCACCGAAGCGCTGCCCGTCCGGCGATGGGTTTACGGCGACGCGATTCCCGCGCCGCCTCCGCCGCCAGTCGCGTCCAGATCCGATGTCCGTTCTTCCCGGCCTGCCCCAGCGGAGATCGTTCCCGTGCACGGCATCCAGGCTCCGCGCGAAATTCCTCGCGGGGTGCCGAACCTTCCCGAGGAGAGCCTTTCTCCACCCGCCTGGAGCAATGACGGTGGTTTTGGTGTGCCTGGTGGCACCGGGCCGCGCACAGACAGTCTCTTTGCCAGCGTGCTGAGCGAGTCGCGACCAGCTCCCGAACTGCCCTGGGCCGCGGTGTCCAAGCCCCCAACGAAGGTTTCCACCGGAGTTGCCGAGGGCCTGCTGATCTCCAAGGTCACGCCGGTTTATCCGGCGCTGGCGCGCTCGGCGCGCATTCAGGGGCAGGTGATCCTGCAGGCGGTGATCGGCAAGGACGGCACCATCCAGAACCTGCACGTGATCAAGGGGCACCCGCTCCTGATCGAGTCGGCGATGGACGCAGTCAAGAAATGGCGGTACCGGCCCTACCTGTTGAACCGCGAGCCGGTGGAGGTGGAGACCCAGATCACGGTCAACTTCTCGCTCTCCGGCTAACGTGCCAACTCGCGGAGGATTCGGCAGGCGCGACGTGCAAAGCCGCGCCGCAAATAGCGGGAATTCCGCCGCCGCGCACCCCCAAACCACCCGCTGTGACGAAGCTCACTGACTCCTTGTGCGTCCCCGGCCACAATCCGGCGCAGCCTGCCGGACCAGGAACCGGGTCTTGCCCGGGGGGGCGGCAGGTGCGCATTCATACCTCGAGGCGCCGCCTCGAACCGGCCTTATCCATTCCTCCGGCTCGCGCCGGCCCCGCCCGGCTGAGCCCGCGCTCATGGAGCAGCTATGAACGAAAGCGTTACCATTACCGACAATCGCAACGGGAAGTCCTACGATCTTCATCTGTTCAACGGCAACATCCGAGCCACCGACCTGCGCCAGATCAAGCTTGAGCCCGACGATTTCGGGATGATGAGCTACGACCCCGCCTTCATGAACACCGCCGCCTGCCAGAGCCGCGTCACCTTCCTGGACGGCGACCGGGGCATCCTGCTCTATCGCGGCTATCCCATCGAGGAGCTGGCCGAGAGCTGCTCCTTCCTGGAAGTCGCTTACCTGCTGCTCAATGGCGATTTGCCCAACGAGGCCGAGCTGAAGGAGTGGACGAACGAGATCAACAATCACATGCTGATCCATGAGAACGTCAAGAAATTCATGGATGGTTTCCATCACGACGCCCACCCCATGGGCATGCTGATCTCCACGGTGGCGGCGCTCTCGACCTTCTACCCAGCCTCGCGCAACATTCGCGATCCCCTGGTGCGCAAACTGCAGATCACGCGCCTGGTCGCCAAAATGCCGACCATCACCGCCTATGCCTATCGCCACGGCCATGGCCTGCCTTACGTTTACCCGGAGATCGGCCTCAGTTACGCCGAAAACTTCATGAACATGCTGTGGAAGCGCACCGAGCCCCGCTACGTTTCCAACCCGGTGATGGCGCGCGCCATGGAGGTGCTGTTCATCCTGCATGCCGACCACGAGCAGAACTGCTCTACCTCGACCATGCGGGCGGTGGGCAGCTCACAGGCCGACCCCTATGTGTCGCTGGCCGCCGCGGCCGCCGCGCTTTCCGGCCCGCTGCACGGCGGCGCCAACGAGGAAGTCCTCACCATGCTGGCGCAGATTGGTTCGGTCGATCGCGTGCCCGACTACATCAAGCAGATCAAGGAAGGCCGGGGCAAGCTGATGGGATTTGGGCATCGGGTCTACAAGAACTACGATCCCCGCGCCCGCATCATCAAGCGGACCGCGGAAGAGGTCTTCAAGGTCACCGGCCGCAATCCCAAGTTGGACATCGCGCTCGAGTTGGAGCGGATTGCGCTGGAGGACGAGTACTTCATCAAGCGCAAGCTGTACCCCAACGTCGATTTCTACTCCGGGATCATCTACCAGGCCATGGGATTCAGCCCGGAGATGTTCACCGTGCTGTTCGCTCTGCCGCGCACCGTGGGCTGGCTGGCGCAGTGGCAGGAGATGCTGGAGGATCCGGAGCAGAAGATCGCGCGGCCACGCCAGGTTTACACCGGCCACGCGCTGCGTCATCTGGAGACGCACGTGGAGAAGGTTGCGTTTGTTGCCGATTAGCGTTCAAGGAAAAACTTACGCTTGGATGCCGCCCGCGGCCCCCCTGGGCCGTGGGCGGATCTTTTTGCGCGGGAGGCAAGGAGGCAGCAGGATCAGACCGTCTCTGACTGCACGCCGGCCTGGTTCAGGCGACGCCGTCGAAAGCGGGCACCGCGGATTCGTTCTCAGAGGTGAAGGGCTCGCCCTTGGATTGAGTCTTGCCATACTCCAGGCCGCGATCGAACGCGCTCTGGTTGAGCTGCTTGAATGAGGCCGGAACCGAATCCGCGATGGCATTGCGCAGCGATTCGGCCGACAGCAAGCTGGTTACGGCCGCGAAGAAGCCAACCATCACCGAGTTGAGCACCATCTTCTTGCCCAGTTCTTCCGCCAGGCGAGTTGCTGGACAACCAAACACCTTGGTTCCGGCTGGAAGGTCCGCGACCCGCACCAGGTCCTGCTCGATGATGAGCGTTCCACCTGGCTTCAGCTCGGGCACGAACTTGGAGTAGGCCTCCTGCGACATCACCACCAGGATGTCCGGACGCGTGACGTAAGGGTAGAGCACGGGAGAGTCGGACAAGATCACCTGCGCGCTGCAGGCGCCGCCGCGAGCCTCGGGGCCAAAGCTCTGGGTCATGGTGGCGAAGCCGCCCGCATAGATGGATGCCGCCCGCCCGATCACCATGGCGGAGAGAATCACGCCCTGGCCGCCAAAACCGGCCACGCGAATTTCGGTCAGTTGCTGCATGCCACCTCCAGGCCTTGCTCCACGTAGCGCTCGCCCAGCGACTCCATCATCTGATCGTGCATCAGCGCGCGATACTCCGGACGCGTCCGGTCCACAAACTTCCCGACGATGATCTCGCCCTGCTTGGTGAGTCCGACTTCGCTGGTGGGCGCTCCGTTGCGGATCTTGCTCTTCTCTTTGTAGAACTTCATGGTATCCAGGCCGTCGCCCATCTTGTTGCGCCGCTGGTAGAGGGTAGGACAGGGCGAAAGGATCTCGATGAAGCAGAAGCCGGATTTCTGAAAGATCTCGGTGATGGCTCGCGACAGCTGGCGCACATGATAGGTGGTCCAGCGCGCGACATACACCGCGCCAGCAGCCTCTACCAGGTGAGGCAGGTTGAACGACGGATCGAAAGTGCCGTAAGGATTGGTGGAGGTGATCACGTCGTCGGGAGTGGTGGGCGCGGTCTGGCCTCCCGTCATGGCATAAATCAGGTTGTTCACGCAGATGATCTTGAGGTCCACGTTGCGCCGGGCGGCGTGGATCAGGTGATTGCCCCCGATGGCGGTAAGATCGCCGTCCCCGGAATAGACCACCACGTTCAGCTTCGGATTGGCCAGCTTCAGCCCGGTGGCAAACGGGATGGCGCGGCCGTGGGTGGTGTGGAACGAATCCAGCCGGACATAGCCGGCAACCCGGCCCGAGCAGCCAATCCCGCTGACGATGGCCAGATTGTCCAGATCCACCTTGGCGTCGATCAGGGCCCGGGTGAAACAGTTGACGGTGGTGCCGATGCCGCAGCCCGGGCACCAGATATGCGGCATGCGATCGGAACGCAGGAAGGGCTCAACGGGATTCACAATCGGCATTACGCTCATTTCGCTGCCTCCACGATCGCCTGCAGGATGAGTTCAGGGTTGTGCACGCTGCCGCCGGCGTGGCTGACCGCGATGGTCCGGGCGGCGCCGCCGGCGGCGCGCTCGACTTCGTGAACAATCTGGCCAAGATTGATCTCCGGCACCACAAACGCCTTGATCCGGCGGGCCAGTTGGCTGATGCGCTCGGTGGGGAACGGCCACACCGTAATCAAGCGCAGCTTTCCCACGCGGATTCCCTTCTCCCGGGCCAGGTCGATGGCGCGCTGGGCCACGCGCGAGGTGATCCCGTAGGAGACCACCACCACTTCGGCGTCCTCCAGGTTCGCTTCTTCCGCCAGGGTGATCCGGTCCACGGCGCTCTCGATCTTCTGCTTCAGCCGGCGGACCAGACGATCCTGCACTTGTGGGGTCATCGCCGGATATCCGCGTTCGTCATGAGTCAGTCCGGTCACGTGGAAGCGATAGCCCTCTCCGGCGTGCACGATCTCCGGCACTCCGTCCGCTTCGGGCTGGTAGGGCTGATACTGCTGGGGAGGCTTGCTGGAGTGGCGGCGCGGCTCCACATCAATCTGGTCGGCAGACGGAATCACGACCTTCTCGGTCATGTGTCCCACGACTTCGTCCATCATGATCATGACCGGCACGCGATATTTCTCGGAAAGGTTGAAGGCCTTCACCGTCAGGTCAAAGCACTCCTGGGGCGAATTGGGGCAAACCGCGATCAATCCATAGTCGCCGTGCGATCCCCAGCGCGCCTGCATCATGTCCGCTTGCGCCGGCAAGGTGGGCAAGCCGGTGGAGGGTCCGCCGCGCTGCACATTGACGAACACGCAGGGCGTCTCGGTCATGGCCGCGTAGCCGATGTGCTCCATCATCAGCGAGAAGCCAGGCCCGGAAGTGACGGTGAACGCCTTGGCTCCTCCCCAGACCGCCCCCTGGATGGCGATGGAGGCGGCCAACTCGTCTTCCATCTGGATAAACGTGCCCCCCACAGTGGGAATGCGGGCAGCAAAGCGCTCCACCACTTCGGTTGAGGGAGTAATGGGATATCCCGCTGCAAAACGAGCGCCTGCTGCAAGCGCTCCCTCGCAGCAGGCGTGGTCTCCATCGATGAAGTGGACTCCGCTTAGGACTCCACGCGGATCGGCATTCATGAAGCCGCCTCCGAGCCATCCGGGGACTTGATCCGGTATCCGAAAATTGCGAAATCAGGACAGTACATGCCGCACAGATCACAGCCGCTGCACTTTTCGGGAGCGACCAGATACGGCGGGTGATAGCCCTTGGAATTAAAAGCCGTGGAAAGCGCCAGCACCTTGGTGGGACAAAACTCCACACAGAAGCCGCAGGCCTTGCAACGCTCAACGTGGATTTCAACAGTACCTTTCGGCATTTCAACCTCAAGGCGGTGGATCCGGCAAAGGCCGCTATTCCCTCGCTGTCATCGCTGCTTCTGCTGCGCCCCCCGGAACCAGCGCGGGAAACAAAATCTCCTTCCCTGTGCCGGCCGGCGAAAGACGCGTAACGGGAGAGAAACCCTGGGAGCCACGGAGAAACCGCGCTCCCACCTCACGCTGACATTGTGCCGGGCGATGTCCCAGGGGGGTATGACGGGCGTCACACGTGGTTGTGAGTAAGGGCCGAGCGCCCAGGCCCGCCCCGCAGACCAGCTCACAGTCCCATCAGGTTCTTCTGCAGTTTACGATAGCCGTGCTCCTCCGCCCACAGGGAGAGCGGAATCGCAGCCAGTTCGTCGACCTGAGGCACGGCCAGACCGTTTTTGGTGAGATCGATGGTGTTCAGGTAGGTGTGGCAGGTGTCGCAGGCATCTACGCGGATGTAGTCGAACTGCACCGCACGATACACCGGCAGGGACCCGTGCTTCTCCTCCCCGCATGCCGGGCACCGGCTGCGCAGGTAGTTCCACTCAGTGGCGCACAGCGAGCACAGCAGCGAGCGGCGTCCGCCATCGCCTTCGGGACGCAGAACCACAACTGCAGGGCTCGCTCCGCATGCTGGGCAAGTCGACTGGCTGCCGCCGGACTCAGGGAGGGTGGCTCCGGTCAGGAGATATTCCGCGTAAGGCTGTGCAAGCGTGAGGACGAAGAAGGAATCGGTTTCAATGCCGCTTGTCTCCGGCCGGAAGGATTCCAGCAGCGTCCTCCAGGATCGTTCGCCGCGGGGAGCCAGTTCGCGAGCTCTGGCCGCAAGCGCCGCCGGCCCGGACTTCTCAACCACCTTCAGCAGGCCGGGAAAATAGGGCACCAGCGCACCCGGGTCGAGCTCCGGCAGAGAGAGATTCGCGCCCACCCTCCGCACAGCAGAGCCGGACGACAGCTTCTCAAACACCGTTTTCTGGTAACGGGCGATGCTCGCGTAGAAGCGCAACACCTCGGCAGCAAAGGGATGCTTCGCTGCCAGCTCTTCCGCGCGCGCGGCGCGCGCTTCCCACGAGGCGCGATTGCCCTGGCCAAGCATGAGATTCCTTAATGCTCCCTTCCTAGTTTTATCAGGAGGCGGGCTTGCGGCCAACTCTCTGGAATCTGGGCTGACTCAGGGATCTGGCTGGCCCCACGGACTCAGCGATTGATCGCCTGGGGGTCTGGAAAAGCGCGCTGGCGGCGGGACTCCAGCCACCTCAGCCATTGGTCCATGCCTGCGCCGGTCGTCGAGGAAAGCTCGATGATCTCCATCTCCGGATGCACGCGGCGGGCATTCTCGCGGGCCTTGGCCAGGTCAAAGGGAACGTGGGGCAGAAGATCGGTCTTCGTGATCAGACACAATTCCGACTTGAAAAAGATTGCGGGATACTTCAGCGGTTTATCTTCGCCTTCAGTGACGCTCAGCAGGACGACCTTGGCATGCTCCCCCAGGTCGTAGCTCGAAGGACAAACCAGGTTGCCGACGTTCTCGATCAGCAGGATGTCCAGCTCCCCGAGAGACCACTCCGCAAGATGCCGGCTAATCATGCCGGCATCGAGATGGCAGATTCCGCCGGTGGTGATCTGCCTGACCGGAAAGCCGAACCGCGCCAGCCGCCGCGCATCGTTTTCTGTCTGAATGTCGCCGGTGAGGACCGCCACCCGGGTGCGGGGATCGAAACTGGAGAGTGTGCACTCCAGCAGCGAGGTCTTCCCCGATCCCGGCGCGCTGATGAAGTTCAGACACAAAATGCCGTTCTGCCGGAAGCTCTCGCGCAGCTGGTCGGCGAGGACCTGGTTCTCGCTCAATACTTTCTTCTCGACCGGCAGACGCATCATGAGGTTTCCGCCTCCAGGTACTGGATATCCAGCTCCTCGCCGCTCACGCAGAGAGTGTCAGGGCG
>DATHDM010000355.1:0-28658 GCA_035319065.1 Terriglobales bacterium | reverse complement strand
CGAAGATTGCGGCCTGCCGTGCCGGGTTCTGGCCCAGTCCGGCGGAGACCACGTTGCCCATAATGCATTCATCGACCTGGCTGAGATCTTCGATCCCAGCACGCTTCACCGCCTCACGCACCACGATCGCTCCCAGTTGCGGGGCGGTAAGATCGGACAGAGAACCCTGGAACCTCCCGATGGCGGTGCGGACAGCAGAGATAATGACGATATCGTCGGGGCTGAGCATAAGACGAACTCCTCACGAACTGGCGACGGCCATTATAAGATGATCGGCAGACCGGGACATTGACCTGCTCCGGTCGGCAAACGATTAGATGATGGATTTCCGATTCCGCTTCTTCGGCAGGAGGTCGATTGTCCACAACAGCGCCGGTCACTGATTCCGCTGGTACTCCTCCCAAGTCTCTCGCTCCGGCACTGCATACCGTCGCCCTGATTGCGATTCTGCTCGTGTTCTCCTTTGGCGGCGCCGATTCCCAGCAGGGCTTCGCGGAGAGGACCGGCCGCATCGGCTTCTACCTGATCACCATGGCTGTGGAGCTGGCGATGGTGGGCTACGTGGCGTGGGGCATTCGCCGCAGCGGCACCTCGCTGCGCGAGCTGATCGGCGGACACTGGAGCACGGCGGAGGACGTTCTGCTTGACCTGGTGATCGCCATCGGATTTTGGGTAGTCTCGGCTCTGGTGCTCGCAGGCCTGGCGTGGATGATGGGCCTGACCCACCCCGGGCAGCTCACGGAGATGAAGAAGAAAGTCGACTTCCTGCTGCCGCATGACGCGCGGGAGATGGTGGTGTGGGTGGTGTTGAGCGCCAGCGCGGGGTTCTGCGAGGAAGTCATCTTTCGCGGCTATCTGCAGAAGCAGTTTGCCGCATGGACACAACACGCCTGGCTGGGCGTGGTTCTACAAGGGGTGTGCTTTGGAGCCTCTCACGCATACGAGGGGCACGCGCGCATGCTGATCATAGCGGTCTACGGCATGATGTTCGGTGCGCTAGCGATGGCACGAAAGAGCCTGCGTCCGGGGATGATCGCGCACGCATGGCAGGACAGCATCGCAGGCCTGGCGTTTCGCCTGCTGCGATGAGAGAAGCGATGAAACGCACTCTGCGCAGCGAACGCGATGATCCGATCGCGCCAGAAATTTTTGTGAGTGACCTTAGTAATGGGTGTGAGGGTCTTGATACTACTGATTTTTCTCTTGACTTGGTTTTGGAATAACTCTATACAATCAAGCAATTGCAACGGCAACAGTGTTGCGAACTATAGAAAGGGAGAATAGATCCATGGCAACCAAGAAGGGTGGCAAGAAGTCGGCGAAGAAGTCGAGCAAGAAGAAGTAGTCAGACTTCAGCCGAAGATGCTACAGGGGACGCGATTCGCGTCCCCTGAAGTTTTTTGCGCGGAACTCTCCTGTTGTCCCTGGCCCCCGACCGAAGCCGCGCCCAGCTGCTATTGCAGCGGGCTGACGGCGGTGACGACGGAGTGCAGGTTCTCTTCCGTTTCCGGACAGAGCGAATAGTAGGGGCACCAGCGACAGTTACGCCCCGGGTTGGCTTGGAATTTCCCGTCACGGATTCCCGCGGCCACGTCGAGAATATTGTTGCGCTCGCGCGCCAGTTGCTTCTCATCGCGCTCAGTTTCGGCCAGGCGGTTGGTAGTCAGATTGTGGAAAGCGATACGTTCCGGGACCTTACCCCAGCATTCCTGAGCGGCCATCGCATAAATAGAGAGCTGCAGACTCTTGTCGGCATCGTCTTCGTCGCGCGGTGAGCCCGTCTTGTAGTCAATCAATACGATCGCCCCTTGCGGAGTTCGGTCCACACGATCGATTCGCCCCCGCACGCGGACACCGCTGACGTCGAGTGTGAATACGTGCTCGGAAGCCAGCACCTCGGTGGATGGCCGCGTCTGCTCTGAATCAAAGAATCGCCCTAACTGTTCCAGCCCCTGGGAGCGGTAGAGATGAGCCTGCAATTCATTTTCGAAGTACAAGGCCGCGTAGGTATCGAGGAAACACTGCAGAAAGGCTTCGCGGGTCAGCGGCCGGTGTTGCTTCAGCGAGTCGGAGTAGGCCTTGAGGGCTGTGTGCACGGCATTGCCATACTGCATGGCGGGAGCGGGCTCTTCGGGAATCCTCCAATCGTTCTCAATCTTGAATCTCAGCGGACAGCGCTGGTAGCTCTCGATGCGCGTGGCACTCAGGGTCATGTGCTCGAGCGAGGAGCGCGGGGGCATCGCCAGCCAGGAGGAGAGTTTGGAATCAGTCTTCGAAACGCCGGCTGGTCCGGTCGCTGGAGCAGCGTCTCGAACACGAACGACGCCAGCGAGCGATCTTTGGTTGGCGAGCACGCGCATCAGGCCCGGCGGATCCACTTCCCTTCCCCGGCCGCGAGGACCGTAAAGTGCCAGCGTGTCGCAGGCGCGAGTCATCGCCACGTAGGCCAATCTGCGCTCCTCCTGCTCATAGCTTTGCTTGGGATCGTCGTCCCACTGCAAGGCGGACTCGCGCAGAACTTGGGGAAATTCGAACAGCACCTCACGGTAAGAGGCAGGGAACGAACCGGTACGCACGCGGATGATGAAGACGTGGGCGAATTCCAAGCCCTTGGCAGCGTGCGCGGTCATGAGTTGCACGGCGTCGGTTGCATCCCTTTCGAGGGCCGGAACGCTGCCGCCAGCCTCAGCGTTGAATTCGAGATATTCGAGGAATTCCACAAGCGATCCGGTAACCGTAATCGCCTTCTTGTGCCACTCGGAGACAAAGCGGCACAACGCCAGAATGGCCTCGGAATCGGGGATCGAGAACACGTGAAGTGCGATCTTGAGCACTTCCGCGGTCCGCATGTTGTGCATGCGCGCAAGATTGGTGGCCTCATTCAGGCGAGCCAGCACCTCTTTCCCGCCCGGAACCTTCTCCAATATTTTGGCTAGATTTGCCGCCTCTGGCGCGGCCGCGAGTACGTTTCGCAAGCGTTCACCGTCGATGCGGAATTGGCGCAGAGCGGCAAGACGGAACAGACTGATGCCATCGCTGGGGTTGGCAATCACACGGAACGCGGCCATCACGTCACGCACCTCGGCCACTTCCAACACACTCGCGCCCCGGACGGCAAACGGAATACCCTCTGCTCCCAGCTGGCGAATCAGCGCTTCGCGATGCTTGTGGTTACGATAGAGGACGGCAAAATCGCGCCACTGGCAGGGACGGAATTCCGGTTCTCCGCTCGCATTGCGAACCTCATGGCCGCGGCAGCTGGAATGCGCGTGTCGGATGGCCTCGGTGACGGCTGCAGCCTCTACGGCGGCACCCTCAATCAGCGGAACCCGCACCAGATTCACAGGTTCAGCCTGCAGAGCGCGCTTATGTCGCGCGACTACGTGTTCGCGGGCAGAGGTCAGGGGCTGGCGGGTTTGCCCCGCGCCCACCGGGGGGTTCAGGTTGATCACATCAAACGCAGCCCTCAGGATAGGAGAGAGGGAGCGACGATTCTCCACCAGAGTCACGCGCTTCACACCGGTGAAGCAATGCGCAAAGATGTCGAAGACGCCGTTGGTGGCTCCGCGGAAGCGGTAGACGGCCTGGTCGGGATCGCCCACTGCAAACACATTCTGCTCTGCTCCCGCCAGAAGCCGCGCCAGACGGATCTGCGCGGGATTGGAGTCCTGAAATTCGTCAATCAGAAGAAAGCGCGCCTTGCGCCGCTCCTCCGCCAGGATGTGCGGCGCGGCCTCCAGCACGGACACAGCGCGGCTGATCATTTGCCCGAAGGTCCCCAGGCCGGAGGCAGCCAGCATCTCCCGAACCTTGCGGTAGACCTGGGCGATCTCCTGGCAGCGCGCGATGACTTCCTGGGTTGAGAGAGCAGCGGCGTCCTTGGATCTGGAGACGCGTGGCAGGGGAAGCCGGCCGCCACAGAGGTCCGCAACATACTGCTCGTAACGCTCTACACTGACTAGTTCGTCGTCGCAGCGCTCGAAGAACTTCAACAAATCAGAGAGAAACTCTGCGGGGCTAGCGGCGCGGATGAAATGTTTGAGGGGAAGCTCAGAAAGCCGGTGGCGCAGGTAAACATACAGGTCTTCCTTGGTGACCACTTCGAAGTCGTTGCTGGTGCGTCGCAGCAGGCCGAAACAGTAAGCATGGAAGGTGGAGGCGCGAAGCGGGAATTCGCAGTCCATCTGCCATAGGCCCAGGCTTCTCGTCTCGCTTAGCACACGCTGCTTCAGTTCCTTGGCTGCATTGTCGGTATAGGTAACGGCCAGGATCTCGTCAGGTGCGGCATGCCCGCTCTGGATGAGCCGCACGATGCGCTGAACGAGGACGGTAGTCTTGCCGGTTCCAGCGCCCGCAACCACCAGCATCGGCCCGTGAGCGTGCTCGATGGCCTGGAACTGCTTCTCATCAAAGACGGTCGGCACCGATCCCTCGTTGTTTCTGGAACGTTTGATTGTGCGTGAGCCGGGCGAATCCCGCTAGGCCCGGGCAAGCTCGGAGGATACGACGGCGAGGGCGACCATCGCCGCGGTCTCCGATCGCAGGATGCCGGGGCCAAGGCCCGCCGGAATCCAGCCTGAATTCTGGTAGAGCGCAATCTCATCGCTTGTCCAGCCTCCCTCCGGGCCCACGGCCAGAGCTAAAGATTCCTTTTGCGGCGAGGCTGCCAGCACCGCTTTCAACGTCTGTGCAACACCCTCGGTGAGAACGATCCTGACCGTAGCGGGCGTGGCAAGGGCGTCCTTCAGCTTGAGGGGATCAGTGACAACCGGAGAACTGACGCGCCGCGATTGCTGAGACGCCTCGTGCGCGATCCTTCGCCAGCGCTCCACCCGCTTGCGAGCAGCCTGCGCCAGGTGGACATCGGTGCGCCGCGCGATTACCGGGACGATCTCCGCCGCTCCCAACTCCGTAGCCTTTTCGATTGCCCACTCCAGGCGGTCAAACCTGAAAATCGCCAGCAGGAGCGTGAGATCCGGAATGGCAGGAGAGGGCAGCACCTCTCCAAGCAAGAGTTCAACCCGATCCTTGCCGATCTTGCTGATCCTTCCCAGGCGCAGTGCCACGCCCGTAGAAACTTCCAGTTCCTGGCCTACTTCGGCGCGCAGCACCTGTGCCAGGTGAGCGGCGTTTTGCCCGCGGAGATACGCAAGATCGCCGGATACTTCATCGGCAATCCAACGGCGACGAGTCATAGCGGGTCTGCTAACCGAAAATGTCTTTGACTTTGCTCAAGAGCGTGTGCCGCTCTGGTTTGTTCTCGACTCTGAGGTTCTCCCCCAGTTCCTGGAGAATCTCGCGTTGGCGCTTGGTGAGCTTGGTGGGGGTCTGGACCTTGACGGCGATCATCAGGTCGCCCTTGCCGTGTCCGTTCAGCACCGGAACTCCCTTCCCCTTGATGCGGAAGACAGTCCCTGACTGGGTAGCCTCAGGGATCTTGAGTTTGTGGACACCATCGAGGGTGGGAATCTCGATTTCTGTGCCCAGGGCTGCCTGCGTGAAGGAGATCGGGACCACACAGTGCAGGTCCTTGCCTTCGCGCTCGAAGAAGGCGTGCTCTTTCACGTGCAACACGACGTAAAGGTCGCCGCCAGGGCCGCCATAGAGACCGGGTTCGCCATGTCCTGCGTAGCGAATGCGAGTGCCGTCCTCGACGCCCGCCGGCACCTTGACCTCCATGCTGCGTTGGCGAAGCACAATGCCGCGGCCGTTGCACTTGGTGCAGGGGTCGGCGATCACCTGGCCGGTGCCGCCGCACGCGCTGCAGGTGCGGGAAATGCTGAAGAAGCCCTGCTGATAACGGAGTTGTCCGCGGCCGCCGCAGTTGCGGCACGTCTGGGCGGACTTTCCGGGGGCGATGCCGGAGCCTTTGCAATTCTCGCAGGATTCGTGCCGCTGCAAGCTGATCTGCGTGGAGGCGCCAAACACGGCTTCTTCGAATTCCAGATTGAGGTCCTCGCGCAGATCGGCACCGCGCTGGGCGCGGCTGCGGCGGCCACCGCCGAACAAGTCACCGAAGCCGAACAAGTCTCCGAAGATGTCGCTAAAATCCTGGAAGATGACATTGCCGAAGTCCACTCCGCCGGCTCCTCCGATGCCGCCCAATCCGGCGTGACCGAAACGGTCGTAGCGGGCCCGCTTATCGCTGTCCGCGAGGATGGCATAAGCCTCGGAAGCTTCCTTGAACTTGTCCTCAGCCAAGGGATCGTTGGGATTGCGATCGGGATGGTACTGCATCGCCAGCTTGCGATAGGCGCTCTTGATTTCCTGATCGCTGGCGTTGCGGCTGATTCCCAGCACTTCGTAATAGTCGCGTTTAACGTTGGTGGTCAGAACCATTCCCCACTTCGTATCGTGCGAAGCAAGCACATATCCACCCATCCACGCGAAAGGTCGGGATGAGGTGCCCAGGCACTATTTCGGATGCTTAGCGACGCGCACCACGGCCGGCCTTATCAGGCGATCCCGCAGCTTATAACCCTTCTGCAACTCATCCAGCACGTGATTGTCAGGCACTTCGCTGGTCTCTACCATCTGTACCGCTTCGTGGAAATTGGGATCGAAGGGCTGGCCCTCGGCGGAGATGGGTTCCACCCCCAGCTTCGCCAGGGCGTCGTGGAGCTGGCGATTGATCAGTTCCACACCGGAACGGAACTCCGGACCCAAAGGCGCCTTGAGGGCTCGATCAAAGCTGTCCAGGATCGGCACCAGGGCTTTGATGGCATTTTCCACCGCGTATTCGCGGTATTCCTGCTGCTCTCGCTGCAGGCGCTTGCGCGAGTTTTCGAAATCCGCCTGCTGGCGCGCCAGTCGTTCCAGCAACGCGTCGCGCTCCGCCTTCAGCTTCTCCACTTCACCTTCCGGGGAAGGAACAACGGAGGGACGGATGCCGCCCTCCGAGCCGGACGATTCCGGCCCGCTTATTTCCTCGGCCGAGGGCAGCTCGTGGTCAACGTCGAGTTCGGCTCTGCCATTGCCTCGCTTCACTGCTGTCATAGCTTATTAGGACTCTTTCAGAATTTTCTCCAACAACTTCGAAACGTACGAAACGGCTGAGATGGCGTCCTGATAATCGATGCGCAAGGGTCCGATCACCGCCAAAGATCCCACGACTTCACCCTCGATCCTCGCGGGCGCCCCGATCAGGACGAAATCCTTCAGATGCGGCTCCAAGTCCTCGAGCCCGAACACCACGCGCACACTCTGCTGCTGGGAATCGAGGTAGGCGCTGAGCAGTTCCGCCACCCTTTGCTTTTCTTCCAGCGTGCGGAGCAACTCGCGCAGGCGCTCCTGATTGCTGCCACTGCCGAGAAGGTTGGCAGCGCCCTCCAGGTAGACATCGTGGCCCGGGGCGTCGGCCGCCAGCGCCCCTTCGCGATAAAGAGCTTCGATGGAATTCATCAGGCGATCATATTCACTGCGCGCCTGCTCCACCCGCTTCTCGATCTCCGCCCGCAGCGCTTCCAGCGTCCAGCCGCGAAAGTTCTCGTTGAGATAGGCGGCCGCGACTTCCAGATCCGCCTGCGTCAGTTCCGACTTCAACCGCAGCACGCGATCCCGCACCACTCCGGCCTTGGTGATCAACACCGCGAGAACCCGGTTCTCGCCGAGGCGCGAAAAGTGGATGTGCTCCAGCGCCTCCTTGGGTCCACCCGCTACGGCGACCCCGATGTTTTGCGAAATCACCGACAGTACATGGGATGTGCGCTCCAGAAAGTCCTGCAGGTCGTTGACCCCGCTCAGCTGGGTCTCAATAGCCGCCTGGTTGCGATCCGAGATCCGAGCACCCGAGGCAATCCGGTCAACGTAATAGCGAAAGGCCACTGCGGTCGGAATCCGGCCCGCGGAAGTATGCGGTTGTTCGAGAAAGCCAGCCTCTGTCAGGTCGGACATCACGTTGCGGATCGTGGCCGGACTCAAGCCTTCGCTGTTCCCGCGCGAGAGGGTTCGCGACCCTACGGGCTCCCCGCTGAGAATGTAGGCCTCGATGATCTGGGTAAGGACCTCGCGCTCTCTGGTGTCGATGTTGGGGTCGTTCGCCATTTGAGTTAGTTCAACTAAAGTATTTCCAAGTCTAATAGATGCAAAAACTTAGCCACGGGATTCGCGTGCATCCCACATCTGAATTCTAGGAAGGAGTTAGAGGCGTGTCAAGGTTAGCACTCAGCTATCGAGAGTGCTAAGCAATGGCTGGATGGGAACGATTCCAGAAAGGCACTTGCAGCCTTGCGCCTCCAGAGCCTTGATCGGTTACTGAATCTGAATCACGCTATCCGGACTGGCGGCCTTGATCTCCCTGACCCGCTCTACCACTCGGCGAGTGAACTCGTAGAGCGACTTGGCGTGGGGGGAATTCTCGCCCTCGAGTGCAACCGGGTTGCCTGTGTCGCCCCCTTTGCGGATATCGGGGTCGAGCTCGATGTTGCCCAGAAAGTCGATGCCGAACTGATCGGCCGTGCGCTTGCCTCCGCCTTTGGAAAAGATGTCGATCTCGTGCTGGCAGTGGGGACAGACAAAGAAGCTCATGTTCTCTACCAGGCCAACGATGTCGACCTTTACCTGGCGGAACATCTCGATCGCCTTGCGTCCGTCCTGCAGAGAAACGTCGGAGGGCGTAGTGACCACGATTGCGCCCGTGACCGGTACCGTCTGGATCAAAGAGATGGCCACATCGCCGGTTCCCGGAGGCAGATCAACAACCAGGTAATCCAGCTGGCCCCATTCCACCCGCTGGATGAACTCCCGGATCATCTGATGAAGCATAGGGCCACGCCAGATCAGGGGCTTGTCACCTGGATTCAGAAAGCCAACGGAAATCACTTTCAGGCCAAACCGCACCGGCGGCTCGATTGTGTTCTTCGGAGTGACCGCAGGTTGCGTCGTTGAGCCCAGCATCAGGGGTACGTTGGGGCCATAGACATCGGCATCCAGCAGGCCAACCTTGTAGCCGAGCTTGGCGAGTGCGAGAGCCAGGTTCACAGACAGAGTCGTCTTTCCAACGCCTCCCTTGCCAGATCCGACAGTGATGATCGCATCAACACCCGGGATCGGTTGCGGTCCCGACGGCTGGGACATATGGGCCAAGAGGGTCCTCCTTAGATCTTGAGGAAATCAGGCAGAACTCTCCGATTATAGATGGTGGCGGGAGGGAGGCCGATTCGGGCGGTTCGTCGCGACGCCAACGCGGGTCTCACCAAGGACCCCGGCGGGACCCGATAATACATCCGCCTTGTTCGCGATCACGAGCGGCCCAGCCCGCAAGGGATCCTGCCGCTACCTTTGACGCGACCAACGTCCCATCGTGCGCGTCAGTGGCCGTAGCCGCCGCTCTCAGCAGTGACCTTGCCGCGAAACATGCGGTAGAGGAAGACAAAGTAGCCAACGGCAATCATCATCCCCACTGTCCACCACGCCAAGGCCACGCGGTATCCGTACTCGCCGGTGGCAGTGTTGTGAATCGTCAGGGTGTAGGCGGGATTAGTGCTCGCTGGCAACACGTTGGGATAGAGTCCAAAGGCAGCGCCGCCCAGCATGCCGGTGAGGTAGAGACAGGAGCAGAGAAACGCCGGCTTCTCCTTGCCTTGCCGGTGGAAATAGAAGATACCGGCCAGGGAAGCAACGACCAAGAGCGGGATGGCGTAACCGATGGGATACTCCCGGAAATTTGCGGTCACCTGCGGGCGAATGTCAATCGTGGCGATGAGGCTGAGCAGCGTCACCGCCAGCAGGGCCGGCCACAGCACGATAATGATCTGCCGCGAACGCCGATTCACGTCATTTCCAGTCTTGAGCGCGATGTAGAGGGCGCCGTGCAGGGTGAGGGCAATCAGCGCGACAACGCCGCACAGAACCGTGTACCAGTCGAGGATTCCGGGGTCGGGACCTACCCTCCAGTGTGTCCATAGGGCAGCGAAGAAATAGCCGTCGGCGTTGAGGGGCACGCCCCGCACCACATTGCCCAACGCCGCGCCGTAGAAGATTGCCAGCAGGGCGCTGGCCACCGAAAAGATGGTGTCGAAGAACGCCCGCCAGACCGGACTGGTGCTGTGCACGCGGAACTCGATTCCAATGGCCCTGAGAATGAGCAACCACAGCACCATCATCAGGGGAAGGTAGAAGCCGCTGAATGCAGAGGCATAGAGCTGGGGAAAGGCGAAGTAGAGCGTACCGCCGGCCGCCAGCAGCCAGACTTCGTTGCCGTCCCACACCGGGCCGATAGCGCGAATGATGGTCGCACGCTCAGCGTCCCTTCGTCCCGCGATCAGGTGAATGACGCCGGCGCCCAGGTCAAAGCCATCGAGGACAACGTAAGCGACCAGCATCAAGGCTACGAGCAGGAACCAGAGTGTAGGCATATCAGTCCCCAAGCGGCGCGCGGGCCGTCTTTGTTTGGCTCGGCATCTGCAGCGGCTCGGACACGATCACGGGCTCGGGTCCGGCATCGATCTCACGGTAAACCAGGAACAGGAACAGAATGGAGAGCACAGTGTACATGCCCATGAAGCCCAGCAGGGTAAACAGTCCGTTTCCCGCGGAGACCATCCTGGAGTAGCCCTGCGAGGTGCGCAGCAGCCCATAGACCAGCCAGGGTTGCCGCCCGATTTCCGCCGTCATCCATCCCGCGGTGTTGGCAATGTAGGGGAATGGCGCTGCCAGCATAAGGATCCACAGTATCCAGCGTGAGTCGTAGAGCTTCCGCCGCCAGAGCAAAAACACAGCCACGACCATCACCGCAATAAACACAGTGCCCAGTCCCACCATGATGTGATAGCTGAAGTAGAGCAACGGAATACTGTCTGGCCAGTCTTCCATGGGAAAGGCATTCAGCCCCTTCACCTCCGCTCCCCACCTGCGGTAGCTCAGGAAGCTGAGCATCTTGGGAACAAGAATTGGATTATCGATCTTGCGCTGGACCACATCGGGCTGACCGATGATCACCAGTGGCGCCTCGGGCTGACTTTCAAACAGCGCCTCCATGGCCGCCAGGGTGACGGGTTGATGCAGCACCAACATCTTCCCCTGGCCGTCGCCGGTGGGGAACAACTGGAGGATGCTGAAGATCACTCCTGCGATCACGCCGGTGCGCACGTAAATCTTACCCTGCTCGAAAAACTTCTGGCTGAGCAGGTAATAGGCGCCGACCGCACTCATTACAAAGGCACCGGTAATGACTGCACCACTGATATTGTGGGCGTATTGCCAGAGCGCCCAGGGATTGAGCAAGAGGCCCCAGAAGCTGCTGACGTACACCGATCCATCCGGCCCGTGGGTGTAGGCGACGGGGTTCTGCATCCAGGCATCGGTGGCGATAATGAAATATCCGGACAGCCAGGATCCCAGGAACACCATGAAGCCGGAAAACCAGTGGAGCTTGGGACTGAGCCGCTTTTCGCCGTAGAGAAAGAGGCCGAGAAACGCCGACTCCAAGAAGAAGGCGAAGGTGCCTTCCATGGCTAGCGTTTGGCCGATTACGCCACCGGCAAAGCGCGAGAAATGCGACCAGTTGGTCCCGAATTGAAACTCCATGGGAATGCCGGTCACGACGCCCACAACAAAGTTGATGCCGAAAATTTTGGCCCAGAAGCGGGCTGCGCGGTTGTAGGCTTCGTCCTGCTTCCACAGCGCCAGCGTCTTGAGCATCACGATCAACGGCGCCAGTCCCATCGTCAACTGTGGAAACAGGTAGTGATACGTAACGGTGAATGCGAAATGCAGCCGGTGCACCAGAAGAGCGTTGTCCATAGAGACTACCCGCCGGTATTCAAGTTTCCATCGCGCGGTTCACAGCTTGGTCGTGCCATCTGGAGGCGCGTCTCCCCCGCCAGCCTGGCCCATAAGTATCGTTGATTCCGCTGCAAGAGTGGAAGATTATCGGAAGAAGCGGAAAAGACAAGATGTGATGGGCGTCACAACGTAGGTCCCGCGTTGGAGTATTTCTCAAGTACGCCGGATCGCCTGACCGACTTCCTTCACACCTGTACCGAACTCTGGTCCTGCTTGCGCGCGCACTCCGCCTCGCGCAACTGGCGGCGACGGCCAGCGTCTTCGTAGCGGCGCTTCTCGGCGTCGGTTTCCGGTATCACCGGCGGGACAGGCAAGCGGCGGCCGTGGCGGTCGACGGCAACGAAGGTCAGATAGGCGGAGCTGACGTGGCGGCGCGTGCCGGTTATGTAGTTTTCCACCAGTACTCTAACCCCAACCTCCATGGAAGTATGAAAGGCGCGATTCACCTGGGATTGAAGAACCACGAGATCACCGACCTGCACCGGCGTCAGAAAATCCAGGTGGTCGATAGAGGCGGTGACCACGTAGCTGCGGGAGTGACGATGAGCCGCCAGCGCTCCCGCCAGATCGATCCAGTGCATCAGCCTTCCTCCGAGAAGGGCGCCCAGAGGATTGGCGTCGTTGGGCAGGACGATCTCGATCATCTCCGAGGCGGATTCGCGGACTGGCCGCGGTTGCAGCAAAATGTCGCCAGAAGAACTCATTGCTCGCGTCTATCCCCTTCCATTGTCCGAAACCTCTTCGTTCATACCGCGGCGCTCCAGGTAGGTCTTGAGGAAGCATTCCGCCAGACGCTGAATCTGTGGATTGGGATGGCGCACCGCCCATGATCCCGTGCCAGCATCGTATCGCAAGGAGCCGCACTCGGCGGGTAGATAGCTCCTCTCGCATACGTAGCAGATCACAATCTGCTGCTCACGGTCCTGGGCGGTGGAGAAGCGCACAGCATCGGCGGTGCGATCGGCCGGTAACCAGGCACAGCCCCGCGCATAGCCAAGATTGCACTGCGTGCGGAGTGCTTCGTCGCTTGGGACCACGCCGGCGTGCGACTGCGCACAGCATTGACCTCGAAACCCGGCGCCCAAGGGCAGCCGCCGGGGATGGGTCCAGCCGGCGTTGTCAAAGCGCTCCAAGGGAACGAAGTAGGGACAGGCCAACGCTTTCCTCTTTGGCGCTCAAGCATACCGTTGAGCGCGCCCGGTGCCAATGCCCGGCTGAGGAAAAGGAAGAACCCTTGAAAAACCGTCACGGGAACGCCTGCGGGCGAGCGCAGCAGGCACACAAGGATCATTTCATGGTGAGCACGGCACGGAAGCGAACGTCTCCCTTCATCATGCGGGAGAACGCCTCACCCGCGCGGTCCAGGGGGAACTGCTCGATCATAGGGCGAACTCCGCTCATAACGGAAAACCGCAGCGTGTCCTCCGAGTCCATGGCGGTTCCTGAGGGCCAGCCCTGGAACGACCGCCTGCCGATGACCAAGGGCAGGACACTCAAAGTCACGGCCTCGTTGGGGACAGCCACGATCAGAAGTTTGCCGCTGGGAGCGAGGCCTTCCGCCAAGGCAGCAATCGATTTGCTGTCGGGTGCGGTGGCCAAGATCACTTTAGCACCTCCGAGTTGCTTCAGCTGGCCGGCAGGGTCGACCGCACCATCCACGTAGAGGTGCGCGCCCAGCTTTCTCGCCAGCGGGTCCTTGTCCTTGCCCCTGCCAATGGCGACGGTACGAAATCCCATTCTGTTGGCGAACTGGATGGCAAGATGACCGAGCCCGCCAATGCCCTGAATCGCCACCGTGTCACCGGGCCTTGCACCTGCATTGCGCAAGGCATTGAAGGTCGTGATGCCGGCGCAGAGCAGGGGAGCCGCCTCCGCCGCCCTCAGATCGTCGGGCATGGCGGCCAAGGACTCTGCCGGGGCGATCATGTATTCCGCGTAGCCGCCATCGTGGGAGACACCCGTAATCCTTTCGAACTGGCAGAGAATGAAGTCGCCGCGGCGGCAGGGCTCGCAGCGGAAACAATGGCCGCCGTGCCATCCCACACCTACGCGTTGTCCTTTTTGCCAATTCCCGGCGTTCGGACTGAGAGCGTCAACGCAGCCAGCAACCTCGTGCCCGGGGATGCGGGGGTATTGGAGGCCGGGGAAGAGGCCCTCCTTGACCACCACGTCGCTGTGGCAAACTCCGCAGGCCTCAACTTTGACGCGAACCTGCCCAGCACCGGGCTCAGGAATCTCGCGTTCCACCACTTGCCAGTCGCCTCCTGGTGCTGCTACTTGAACTGCTCTCATACGCGGCATTGGCTTCTCCTGGGTAAGGGTTGGTTGAGTAGACTGGCGACGCCCAAAAGCAGGCTCCGGCGACGCCAACGAGCTATAGAGGAGTCACTCGCCTGAAAGATGACCAACTAGTGATGAATGCAGGATGGAAAAGACTTCAATTTTCTTCCGGCGATATTAGCTGCAGACTAGGGCAGGGGATTGCGCTTTGATACGATGCACCATCCCATGCTGCCCTGCGTCCTGCTATGGCACTCTATCTCCTTCCTGGCGGCTCGATTCCTGCCAGCTGCTGGCCCGACCGCCTCGCGCTGCCTTCCTGGAATTCTGCTGAGCGCGGCGTTCGCAACCTCCGCTTATGGGCTGCGGGGCGTCACGGGTAGGGGAGCCGCCGCCGGCGCGTTGGTTTCCTTCATTCTCTATATGGGCGCAGGCAGGGGCGGTTTCCTGGGCCTGATCACAGTGTTTCTCATCGCCTATGTTTCTTCACGCATAGGCTACGCGCGCAAGCACGAACTGGGTGTTGCCGAGAGCCAAAGAGGCCGAGGCGCAGGTCAGGTGCTGGCTAACCTGGGAGTTGCTGCAGCGTGCTCGGCAATGGCGCTGGTTTATTCCGCTTTTCCGTGGTTGATCGCGGCAGTCTCCGCATTGGGCGAAGCCGCGGCGGACACGGCCTCCAGCGAATGGGGCGAAGCCTTGAGCGCCCGAGCTTACCTGATCACCAGCTTACGGGCGGCGCCGGTCGGAACCGACGGTGCGATCAGTGGCATTGGCTCGCTGGCCGGACTGCTCGCCGCTGTGCTGGTTGCTGGAGTCTGCGGCGCCGGGCGAGCGATTGCACCTGGCGCCGTGGTCCTGGCGGTTGCGGCTGCTATGATCGGCACGGTTGCCGACAGTTGTCTGGGGGCCACGCTCGAGCGCCGCGGAATCATGGGCAACAACGCGGTGAATCTCTCCGGCACAACCGTCGCGGCCACGGCCGGATACGTGATGGCAAGACTGTATCGCTGAAACCTCGAAAATCGCGCATGCACAGATCGATTCTGGCAGTTCTCCTGTTCGCGCTGGCGCTTCGTGGCCACGCACAGCAATACGACACGCTCATCCGCAACGGTCGCGTGGTGGATGGCAGCGGCAATCCCTGGGTCCATGCCGACGTGGGGATCAAGGGAGACCGCATCACCCTGATCGGGCGGGCGCCGGCAAGCGCCAGCGCTCGGCGCACCATCGACGCGAAGGGGTTGATCGTTGCTCCTGGCTTCATCGACATGCTAGGCCAATCGGAAGTTAACCTGCTCATCGACCGCGGTGCCTTCAGCAAGCTGACCCAGGGCATCACGACGGAGATTACCGGCGAAGGCGAGTCGATCGCGCCGCAGAACGAAGCCACCATCGCCGCAGCGCGCGACTTTCTCGATCACTTCAAGCTGAAGGTGGACTGGCGCGACCTTGACGGTTACTTCCGCCGCCTGGCGAGTCAGGGCTCGGGGATCAACCTGGGAACCTACGTGGGCGCAGCGCAGGTGCGCGAGGTCGTCGTCGGCCGTGATAACCGCGCCCCCACGCCGCAAGAATTGAAGCAGATGCAGCAACTGGTGGAAACCGCTATGCGGCAGGGTGCGATGGGCCTCTCCAGCGCGCTGATCTACGCTCCAGGGAACTACGCCAGCACCGAGGAATTGATCACCCTGGCACAGGTCGCTGCGAGCTACGGCGGGATCTACGCTTCGCATATTCGCAGCGAAAGCAATCTCGAGCCAGAGGCTTTGGACGAAGCCTTCCGCATCGGGCGGGAGGGGCACATTCCGGTGGAGATCTTTCACCTGAAGGTTTCCGGCAAACAGAACTGGGGCAAGATGCGGGAAGTGACCGAGGCGATCGAGAAAGCCCGCGCCGAGGGAATTGATGTGACGGCGGATCAATACCCCTATCTGGCGGGAGCTACCACGCTGGGCGCCACAATACCGCCCAAGTATCATGCCGGTGGGACGGATGCCTTGCTGGTGCGGTTGCGCGATACAAACCAACGGACCGCCATCCGCAATGACTTATCCACCCCCCAGACAGCATTCGAGAACTGGTGGTTGCTGACCGGCCCCGACCGGATTCTGGTGAACTCGGTGCTTGACCAATCGCTGGCGCGGTATCAGGGAAAGACGGTGGCGCAGATCGCTCAGATGGATCACAAGGACCCGCTCGACGCGCTGATGGACTTGGTCATCGCCGATCGCGACAACACCGGCGCAATCTACTTCTCCATGAACGAAGACGACCTTCGCCTGGCCTTGGGGCGGCCATGGGTCAGTGTGGGAACCGACTACGGAGAAGTCAGTGCTACCGGGCCGCTTTCCGAGGGGAACGCACATCCGCGCGCCTATGGCAGCTTTCCACGTATCCTGGGTAGCTATGTTCGCCAGCAACAAGTGCTAAGACTTGAGGAAGCGATCCGCAAATTCACTTCCCTGCCCGCCCAGCGCGTGAAACTTGCCGATCGCGGGCTATTGCGCGTGGGGTACTTTGCCGACATCACGGTTTTCGATCCGGAGAAGATCAGCGATGTCGCGACCTATGAAGATCCGAACCGTGCCTCCCTGGGCGTGCGCTATGTGTGGGTGAATGGAGTGCTTTCGCTGATCGACGGCAAGCCCACGGGAGCAGTCGGCGGGCGGCCGCTGCGCGGACCGGGATACACGCCATTGGCGTTGGCTGAGCAGTCGGGGACGCGGCCTTCAGAGCGTGGATCGAACTGGGACCCCAAGGCTAGGTGATGTGCAGCTTCCACAAGTAGTAGCTGAGCACCTCGCGCACAAGGCCTTCGGCGCGGCTCCACAGGGAGCGGGGGCGGGAGTCAGGGCGAGGCGCGCCGTAAGCTGTGATGCCCTCTCTCGCCATCATCGCCTTAATACGGAATATGTGGTAGGCATCGCTGACCACCACGGCGCTGTGCATGCCGTTGGCGCGCATGATCACCGCGACGCGCGCGGCAGACTCGGCGGTATTGCCGCCTTGCGTCTCGGCAATCAGGTTCACGTCAGGAATGCCGCGCCGGGCCAGGAAATCGCGACCCACGCCACCCTCACTGAAGGTGGGATCGTCGGCAGCGCCTCCCGTGGTGATGACCACCGGCGCAATCCCCTTCTCGAACAGCATGAAGGCATGCTCCAGTCGCGCGCGATAGACGGGCGAAGGATGGCCGGAATATTCCGCGGCGCCGAAGACCACGATGGCGTCAGCGGGGCGGATCTCGTTGAGCTGGGCCTGCTGGGAGATGCGTGACGCGATCCTGAGCAGCCCGGCTGCAACCAGAAACAACAGCAGCCCAAGCGCGACCAGAAGAAACGAGGCCGCACGCCGCCAGGGAGGGGGAGGAACTGCTGTCATCCTGCGCTAAAGGCCTGTCCCAGCGCGTTGACGATCTCCTGGGTGGGAATTGCGCCCTCGCGCTGAATTCGCCACTCGCCGTCCTCGCTGAGGTCCACGATGGTGGAGGGCACGTGGCGCGGTGAAGGGCCGCCATCAAGGATGATGGACAGCCGGTCTTTGAGCTGGTCGCGCACTGCTTCGGCGGTGGTGCACTCGGCGGCCCCGCTAAGGTTTGCGGAGGTGGCGGTGATGGGCAGTCCAGAAATGCGGATGACTTCCACCGGAATCAACGCCGCTGGCACCCGCAAAGCCACGTTCCCAGTGTTGGCGGTAACCTTGAGGGGCAGTCGCGACGATGCCTTGACGATCAGAGTCAGCGGCCCCGGCCAGAATTTGCGTGCCAGGGCATAGAATTCCTCCGGCAGAGGACGCGTAAGTTCCTCGGCTTGCTCGATGCTTTCGATCAGCAGCGAGAGTGGCTTGTGGCGGCCACGCGACTTGATTTCGTAGATGCGATCGACCGCCCGCAGGTTCAGGGGGTCGGCCGCCAGGCCGTAAAACGTGTCCGTGGGCATCCCTAGCACCTCGCCCTGCCGGATTTTCTCGGCGGCGTAGGCAATGAGCGAGGGTTCCGGAGCGGTCTGGTGGATCTTGATGATTTCCGCGCGCAAACCCGGGTCCTTTCCAACCTTGTCCAGAAACCGCGAAAGCTAACATATCACTATGGTTTGCCGCAAGGGAGGTGAAGGGTGGAAGCGTATGATGGTCATGCGCTGCCGTTAAACCAGCGCGAACCGCATACCCTTCATGCCCAGCGCCGAGCTAGACCGCTTGCGGACCGTCACCAGCCGTCAGAATTCCCAGGTCAAAGAGTTGCGGCACGCATTTCAGCAGGCGGAACCGACCGCGGACGGCTATTGCGCCATTGAAGGCATCCGCCTGGTCGAGGAGGCTATTCGCAGCGGCTTGCGCTTCAAGGCGGTTTTCTTTCGCGACTCGGCGGAGAAACATGCGGAGCGGCTGTTGCCACAGCTGTCAGCGCATCTGGAGACGCTGCGGTTGCCCGACGAGGTCTTCGACAGCGCAGTCGACACCGAGACCCCGCAGGGGGTAGCGGCGTTCGTGCGCTTGCCGGAGCACAAGCTGGAGCAGGTGCTGGCGCGGCCGGCACCCTTCCTGGTGGCTGCTGTTGGAGTCCAGGACCCCGGCAACCTGGGCACCATTATCCGTTCGGCGGAGGCATTTGGCGCGGATGCCGTGCTTGTGGCGGAGAAAACCGTGAAGCGCTTCAATCCCAAGGTGATTCGCGCATCTGCCGGATCGCTGTTTCGCCTGCCGGTGCTGGATTGGTCGGAGAAAGAGCTGGACCGGCTCCAGGATAAGTCGGTGAAGCTGGTGGCCACCTCCTCGCACAAGGGAGACGAGATTGATGCCGCCGATCTTACCGGGCCGCTTGCCATCTTCATCGGTGGTGAGGGAGCCGGGCTGCCGCGTGGCTATCTGGCGCAAATGGGGCAACTGGTGCGGATCCCACAATCGGAGCGCGTAGAATCCTTGAATGCAGGCGTGGCGGCGTCCATTGTGCTGTACGAAGCGGCGCGACAGCGAAGAAGCGCAAGGACAGGCGCACGACTGGCGTGAGTGTAAGCGAGGCGCGGGGCTGGACGACTCGGAAATAGATAGGGTTTTCCACCGTCGCTCAAAATGGCGCGCTTGGGAATCTCCAGCGGACGCGCCATGACGTTGACCAGAGCACACGCATGAGCTTGTTTCAACCAATTCCCAGTGGCCCCAAGGCGGGGGACAAGACGCGTCCCCTGGCGGATCGCATGCGCCCGCGCACGCTGGACGAGTTCGTCGGCCAGGAGCACCTGCTGGCGCCGGGGAAGCCGCTGCGAGTGCAGATCGAGCGGGATGACCCGGGCTCGATCATCTTCTGGGGTCCGCCCGGCGTCGGCAAGACCACGCTGGCGCACATCATTGCCGGGGTCACGCACGCCGAGTTCATTGAGTTTTCGGCCGTGCTGGCAGGCATCAAAGAGATCAAACAGGTCATGGCCGACGCTGAGAAGGCGCGCCAGTATGGCACGCGCACCATCGTCTTCATCGACGAAATTCATCGCTTCAACAAGGCCCAGCAAGACGCGTTTCTGCCGCACGTCGAGAAGGGCAATATCCGGTTGATCGGCGCTACCACCGAGAACCCGTCATTCGAGATCATTGCCGCCCTGCTGTCGCGCTGCCGGGTATACGTGCTGCAGCCGCTGACGGAAGCAGAAATTGTGTTCCTGCTGCGGCGGGCGCTGGAAGACCGCGAGCGCGGCCTGGGAGATCTGAGCGTTGAAGCATCGGACAAGGTTCTGGAACGCATCGCCGCCTACTCGAGCGGCGACGCCCGTGCTGCTTACAACGTCCTGGAAGTGGCTTCCACGCTCGCCCGTAATGGCGCCGGCGGAAAACAGCCCACAATCACCGACGCGATCGTTCAAGATGCCCTGCAGAAGCGGGTTTTGCTCTACGACAAGGCGGGAGAAGAGCACTACAACCTGATTTCCGCACTGCACAAGTCGGTGCGCAACAGCGACCCCGATGCCTCGCTGTACTGGCTAGGTCGGATGTTGCAAGCGGGAGAAGACCCCCTCTACATCGCCCGCCGCGTAGTTCGCATGGCAGTAGAGGACATCGGCATGGCCGATCCGGGAGCGCTGCCTATTACGATTGCCGCGCGCGATGCGGTTGACTTCATCGGCATGCCGGAAGGAGATCTGGCGCTGGCACAAGCGGTGGTGTACCTGGCACTAGCCCCGAAGTCGAACTCTCTGTATGAAGCTTATGCCCGGGTCCACGAAGACGTGGAGCAAACAACGGCGCAGCCGGTTCCCTTGCACCTGCGCAACGCTCCCACGCCGTTGATGAAGCAGATCGGTTACGGCAAGGACTACCAGTACGCGCACGATCTGGAGGGGAAGGTCGCGGATATGCAGTGCCTGCCCGATAACCTGCGCGACCGCCGCTACTATCAACCCACGGATCAGGGACTGGAAAAGCGGATTCGCGAGCGCATGGAGGAAATCCGGCGTCTGCGCATGGCCGCGCGGCCGTGGGGAACCCAGGGCCGCCCGAACACGGAAGATCCCAAGAAACCACAATAGCCATGGATCGCATTACCAGCCTGAAGGACATTCTCGCGCAGGATCCGAACAACGCCTTCGCCCGCTACTCGCTGGGAATGGAGTATTCCAGCCGCGGAGAGATTGATACCGCGCTCCAGGAATTCTCTACTCTGCTCAGCGCCCATCCTGATTACACCAACGGCTACTTCATGGCGGCGCAGACACTGGCCAGGGTTGATCGCAACGAGGAAGCCCGCAAGATGCTCCAAGATGGCCTCGAGAGCGCGCGGCGGACGGGCAATCGCCACGCCGAGTCGGAGATGCAGGCGATGCTCGACGAGTTGGGCTAAGAAGCGGCATAAGCCGCTTGTCGTAAACCCAGGTAACTCCAAGGGCGCCAACACGTATTTTCCGCTCCCGAATCCCTGCAATATTTGCGGCCTTCGCTCGTCTACAGGATTGGATGGATGAGGCCTCGAGCATCCTCTCGATGACCGAGCAAGACCAGCGTATCTCGGAGATCGTCGCCGAAGAACGATCGCGGCTGCGTAGCTTCATCCGCCGGCGAGTACCCGATCCCTCCGATGTTGAAGACATCCTGCAGGATGCCTTCTACAAGCTGGTAGAGGCCAATCGCCTGCTGATGCCGATCGAGCACGTGACCGGCTGGCTGTTTCAGGTCGCGCGCAATGGCATCATCGACCTCTTGCGCAAGAAGAGGCCAGAGCGCTTCAGCGATGCGGCGGTGGAGGGCGAGGATGGCGAGTTGCTGCGGATCGAAGATCTGCTGCCATCGCCTGAGGCCGGACCGGAGGCGATCTACCTCCGCAGCCTGCTGCTCGATGAGCTGGAGCTTGCGCTCGACGAACTGCCCAGCCAGCAGCGGGAGGTATTCGTCGCTCACGAGCTGGAGGGACGCAGCTTCAAAGAGTTGTCGCAGGAAAGCGGGGTAAACGTCAACACTCTGCTCTCGCGCAAGCGCTACGCGGTGCTGCATCTGCGGGAACGATTGCAGAGCATTCATGACGAGTTCACGAAGAAGTGAGGAACGCAACATGAACCGGAGACTGATGTGGATAGGACCGCTGGCGATCATGGGGATTGCACTGTTCATCGTGATCGGCGCGGGAGTGGTGATGTACTTGTGGAACTGGCTGCTGCCGATGTTGTTCGGATGGCGACAGCTTACATTCTGGCAGGCGCTGGGACTGCTGGCCCTGTGCCGGATCCTGTTCGGAGGCTTTCGCCTCGCCGGCGGCCCTCGCTCCAACGTTCGACGACGATTGGCCGAGCGCTGGGAGCAGATGACGCCGGAAGAACGGGAGCAATGCCGCCAAAGGTTCTATGGACGGTGGGGGCATGTGGCGCCGCCGGATTCAAAGCCGACAGCGTGATCGCATGCCGGCGGACCCAGGTCGCACGCTCGACTTCACGGGAGTTATGCCGCAGGATGCGGAACTTCCCAGCGTTGTCCGCCGTATCTGCGGCCAAACCTTGGCAGGAGAGGGCATATGAACTTGACCAACAACCCTGGGAGAGCCGCGGGTTTCCTGTATTTGCTCCTCGTGCTGGCCGGCCCCGTCCGCATCCTCTACATCCCCAGTAAGCTGTTCGTTCATGGCAATGCGACCGCGACTGCCAGCAACATTGCGGCGCACGAGTCGCTCTTTCGTCTTGGTATGCTCAGCGACCTGTTCGTCGGAACCATCGTAATTTTCCTCGCGCTGGCGCTTTACCGGTTGTTCAAGGTTGTGGACCAGAACCTCGCTGTGCTGATTGTGCTCCTGGGCGGTGTAATGCCGGCCGCCATCTACTTTTTTAACGTCTTGAACGACGCGGCTGCCCTAGCTCTGGCGCGCGGCGCGAATTTTCTGGCCGCGCTGGAGAAGCCTCAGCGGGACGCCTTGGCCATGCTGTTTCTCCACCTTCATGGTCAGGGATTCGTTGCGGGCGAAGTCTTTTATGGTTTGTGGCTCTTTCCCTTGGGAATCCTGACGTACAGGTCGCGGTTCCTGCCACGCTTTTTGGGCGTCTGGCTGATCATCAACGGCGTTGCCTATCTGGTGCTTAGCTTCACTGGTCTCCTGATGCCGCAATACGAAGACAAGGTCTCAAACATCCTCTTCCCCGCTCTCACCGGGCGAGGTAGCGTTCATGCTGTGGCTGGTTATCAGGGGCGCAATTCCGAAGCCGGCAGTTGTTCCCGCGCCCTCCGTGGCGGGCAGTTAGGGTGCGGATGCATTGCGGGCGTTTGACCAATCCGGCGAAGGCTTCAGACAAGCTGCACGCCGTTATGGGAGGTCCCATGCTGGACCGGCTCCTTCCCCGCCAGGCGGACAACGCCTATCGCGGTTTCAAGCTCGCAATCTGGCTCTTTGCCATCGTCGTGCTCCTGAAGGGCATGATTAGCCTCAACAGCATCTTCAATGGCCGCGCGGTGGCCAGCCGCGCAGACGGAATCCCGCTGGACACCTTCACGCCCGCCTGCGCGCAGATGGTGGTCTCCAATTTCGCGCTCTGGGGACTCGCACAACTCATGATCTGCCTGTTGTGCGCAGTGGTCCTGATTCGATATCGCGCCCTGATTCCATTGATGTTTACCGTACTCCTACTGGAACAACTCACGCGCAGACTGATTCTTCAGGTCATGCCCATTGTCAGGACCGGAAGACCGCCCGGCTTCTTCGTAAACTTCGCACTTCTGGCTACCATGATCGTTGGCCTAGCACTGTCACTGTGGAGCCGGGGCAGTCAGACAACAGAGTGAGTAGGCCGAAGCTAAAGGCGCACTCTGTGGAGAAGCCGTCCTCAACTCCGCGACGCAGCCCGGGCAGGATCGGAGGCGGCGCTTCCCGGCTGCAGCATGCGGATCATCGTCCGCTCCACCAGCCTCGGGATGAGTTGGTAAATCAGGACGAACAGACTGTTACTGCGCGGCACGACTACTTCGCACTTACGTTTGAGATATCCATCGAGCGTGGCCTTGGCTACCAGTTCGGCCGTCGCGCCGGTTCTCGGATCGCTGCCCAGGCGTAGCGGGGACCTTCCTTTCACAGTGTTCTCGGCAAAATTCGTGTCGATGTAGCCCGGACACACAGTGAGCACATTGATGCCGGTGCCTGCCAACTCCATGCCCGCCGCCTTGCCAATGGCGTTCATGGCGAACTTGCTGGCGCTATAGGCCGCCTTGCCGGGAAGGGGGAGGTGCCCGGCGACGCTTGAGATATTAATGATGGCGCCAGATCCCTGCTTTCGCATGACCGGGATCGCGACTTGCATGCCCTCGATGGCGCCGAACAGGTTGGTGTCGAACATGGCGCGGCACTGGCCCATGTCCATGTCGGCCACCGAGTCCGACAGTCCATAGCCGGCGTTGTTAACCCAGACGTCGAGCCGCCCGAAGTGCCTGAGCGTGGCATCGCGCAGGTGTTCCAGATCGCTGCGCCGGCTGACATCGCAGGCTATCGCAAGCGTGCGATCGAATACGCCAATGCGGGCGCGAGCGGCTTCGGTGCGCCCCAGATCGCGCGAGCTCAGTGCCACGCAGGCTCCCTCCTGCACAAAGCGGCGGGCAATAGCTTCCCCTATGCCCATCGACGCTCCGGTCACGACCGCTACCTTGCCCTTCATTTGCATGGTCATGAAGCTGCTTGTATCGGGGGAGGCTAGCGGAGTCAAGCGCGCAGTGGCCGCTCGGAAGGTCAACCGCAGGTAAGCCCCGACGTGCAAACCGGCAAAGCCCCGTACAGCAGCACTGTCTCATCGAAAACCTGCATCACACGATGTTGTGATTCTGCGGGTATAATCGCCCTAGACGTGATCGGATTGAGGTCCCCTGCCCATATGAGTTCCCCGCAGACATTAGGTGAGCTCCGCCATAGCCATTTCTGCGAACCCCGCCTCCGGAAACGCCGCGTGAAGGACGAGTTGCGAGAGAACCTGATCGCTCGCATGCGCACCGACAGCGGTGAGAATGTTTTCCCAGGGATCGTGGGCTATGAAGATACGGTGGTTCCCCAGATCGTAAACGCCATTCTTTCGCGGCATAACTTTATTCTTCTCGGGCTGCGCGGTCAGGCCAAGAGCCGGCTTCTACGGGCCCTGACCAGCCTGCTCGATCCCGAGATGCCGTACATCGCTGGCTGCGAGATCCACGACAATCCCTACGCCCCCATTTGCCGCCGCTGCCGGGAACTAGTGGCGGCCGAAGGCGATGCCACGCCGATTGACTATCTTGCTCCGGATGCGCGATATGTGGAGAAGCTGGCTACGCCGGACGTCACCATCGCCGACCTGATCGGCGACATCGACCCTATCAAGGCGGCCCGAGGCGGGCACGAGCTGGGCAGCGAGTTCACCGTTCACTATGGACTCCTGCCGCGCGCTAATCGCGGCATCTTCGCCATCAACGAATTGCCTGATCTGGCGGGCAAGATCCAGGTCGGCCTTTTCAACATCATGCAGGAAGGCGATGTTCAGATTAAAGGCTATCCGGTTCGCATGCCTCTGGATGTGGCCCTGGTCTTCAGCGCCAACCCTGAAGACTACACCGCACGCGGCAAGATCATCACGCCACTAAAGGACCGCATTGGCTCGGAAATTCGCACGCACTATCCGGTGACAGTGGATGAGGGCATCGCCATTACCGCGCAGGAGGCGTGGACGCAGCGGGACAGCTACCACTTGGAGGTGCCGAAATTCGTGCAAGAGGTGATCGAGCGCATCGCCTTCGCGGCCCGCGAAGATAAGCGGATCGACAAGCGCTCGGGGGTCAGCCAGCGCCTGCCCATCACCTGCATGGAAAATGTGATCTCCAACGCCGAACGCCGCAGCATCCGCAGCAGAGAAGAGGTGGTGGTGCCCCGGATTGGCGACATCTACGCCGCCATGCCAGCCATCACCGGTAAGCTGGAGTTGGAGTATGAAGGCGAGGTCAAGGGAGCGGATGTGGTGGTCCGGGAGTTGATCCGCACTGCTGTCGCCAATACCTTTGACACTTACTTCCACGGCGCAAATCTGCAGCAGGTGGTGCAGTGGTTCGACCTGGGGGGCTCGGTGCAGATCCACGACACCGCCAGCGCGGCCGAGGTGCTGGACACCATCAAGAACATACAGGGCTTGATGGAGCGGCTGGCGCCCCTGGGGGTGAAACCGAAGGACCGGCCTGAGTTGCAGGTCTCGGCTGCGGAATTCGTGCTGGAAGGGCTGTACGCGCACAAGCGCATCGGTCGCAGCGAAGAACGGTTGTTCACCGCCGGAGAGAGGCAGCCGCGGCGCACTGAGCAGGAGCGCCTGCGCAACGACGAGCCGCCGCTGCGGCCGCGCCGGCCGTTCAACTAGCCGCCGGTCTCCTGGACGGTGACTGAGCGGCTCGCCCGGGGCAGAGAGGGCCGGCAGCTTCTGATTCTAATGGTTTGACCGCTTTATGAAGCGCGTTCGTTATTCCAAATACGTTCCCGATCCCGCCTCCGAGATGAGCATGGAGGACCTGCTCAACGCACTCTCCGACTATCTGCTGCAAAGCGGGTTTCAGAACTCCTACATGGGCTTTTACGACATGCAGGACTTCGGCCAGACTATGGAGGAGCTGCGGCGCGCCATGGAAGAGGCGCTGCTGAGCAGCGAACTCTTCGATGAACAACTGCGGGAACAACTGCAGCAGATGAAGATGGAGGGGAAGCTCGAGGATTTGATCGAGGAACTTATCCAGCGCATGCAGCAGGAGGACTACATCAGCGTGGATGAGCCTCCTGACGCATCGCGGGAAGCAGGCGTGGGCGGACAGATCGGACAGAACCAGTCGCAGGCACGATTCGAGATCACCGACAAGAGCCTGGACTTCCTGGGCTACCGCACCCTGCGCGACCTGCTGGGTTCGCTGGGGAAGTCGAGCTTCGGCCGCCACGACACGCGAGATCTGGCCACGGGAATCGAAACCAGCGGCGCAGCCAAGCAATATGAATTCGGCGACACGCTGAACCTGGACATCACCGCCACCCTGTCCAGCGCTATCCAGCGCGAGGGGTTGGCATTGCCCCTGAAGATCGAGTACTCGGACCTGCAGGTGCATCAGTGCGAGTACCAGTCTTCCTGCGCCACTGTGCTGATGCTCGACTGCTCGCACTCCATGATCCTGTATGGGGAGGACCGCTTCACTCCCGCTAAGAAGGTGGCGATGGCGCTGTCGCATCTGATCCGCAGCCAGTATCCGGGTGATTCGCTTTCCCTGATCCTGTTCCACGATTCCGCGGAGGAGATTCCGCTGGCACAACTGGCACGCGTCAAGGTTGGACCGTATTACACCAATACGCGTGAGGGCCTGCGGCTGGCACAGCGCATTCTCCAGCGCCAGCGCAAAGACATGAAGCAGATCGTCATGATCACCGACGGCAAACCGTCGGCGCTGACGCTTGAGGATGGGCGCATTTACAAGAACGCTTTTGGGCTCGATCCGCTGGTGGTGAGCCAGACGCTGGAAGAAGTTTCCAAGTGCAAGCGGGCCGGGATCATGATTAATACCTTTATGCTGGCCTCCGATTATGGGCTAGTTCAGTTTGTGCAGAAGGTCACAGAAATGTGCCGCGGCAAGGCGTACTTCACGACTCCCTATACCCTCGGACAGTACCTGCTGATGGATTACATGTCGCGCAAGACTAAGACCATTCACTGAGAGAGGGGCAGCACTCAGAACTCAGCAGAGTGCCTCATCGGCCTGCACCTCTATCGCCTTTCCACTTCCAGCATTTGATGCTACCGTCATCACGGCTAGACCCCAACCGGCATGTCGTCAGCCCAGAGCTTCGTCTTCTCCGATCTGCGCGAACTCTTCGCCAAGGCCAACGAGGAGAAGTCTGGGGACCAACTTGCCAGCCTGGCCGCAGGCTCAGAGCGCGAGCGCGTGGCCGCCAAGCGCAAATTGGCGGATCTGACCCTGGCTGAAATCGTCAATCAGCCGCTCATCGATCCGGCGGAAGACGATGTCAGCCGCCTGATTCTTGATTCCTATGATCGCGAAGCCTTTCAGTCCATTCGCAGCCTGACCGTGGGCGAGCTGCGCGAGTACATCCTCGATGACGGCACCCTGGAAGCGGAGCTCCGCCCACTGCAGTGGGCGCTGGTTCCGGAGATTGCTGCGGCCCTAGCCAAGATCATGAGTAACAAAGACCTGGTGCTGGCAGCGACCAAACTGCGCAACGTCACCCGCTGCCGCAATACGATGGGAGAACGGGGCGTGCTGGGAATCCGGATTCAGCCCAACCATCCGGCAGACGATCTGGGCGGAATCCTGCTCACCACCTTCGAAGGGCTGCTCTACGGCTGCGGGGATGCGGTCATCGGAGTCAATCCCGCGACCGACTCCGTGGCCGTGGTTTCATCGATTCTGGAGGCTCTTCACCGGCTGGTGGATGCCTATCAGGTGCCGACGCAAACCTGTTGCCTGGCCCACATCACCACCCAACTCGCCGCCTTGGAGCGCGGCATGCCCGTGGATCTGCTGTTTCAGTCGATCGCCGGCACCCAGGCTGCTAATCGCAGCTTCGGAGTCAGCCTAGAGATGCTGCGGGACGGGCGCGAGGCGGTTCTCGCGCACCATCGGACACGAGACGTGTCGTGGAGAGGCACCCATGTCATGTATTTTGAAACCGGTCAAGGCAGCGCGCTTTCCTCCAATGCACATCATGGCGTGGATCAGCTCACGCTGGAGGCGCGGGCCTACGGCTTGGCACGCGTGTTCGAGCCTTTTCTGGTGAACAGCGTAGTGGGCTTCATTGGTCCTGAATACCTCTACGACGAGCGCCAGATCGTTCGCGCCGGCCTGGAGGATCACTTCATGGGCAAGCTGCTTGGGTTGCCCATGGGATGCGATGTTTGCTACACCAACCACGCCGCGGCCGACCAGAACTCCGCCGACAACCTGCTGATGCTGCTGGCTGCGGCTGGGTGCAACTACTTCATGGGCGTGCCTTGCTCCGACGACGTGATGCTGAACTACCAGTCCACCAGCTATCACGACGCGCTGGCTGTGCGCCGCCTGTTCCAGCTTCGGCCCGCCCCCGAATTCCTGGAGTGGCTCGAGAAGATGGGCATTTACCGCGGTCATGAGCCGGCGCTGCTCGA
>DATHDM010000354.1:0-35078 GCA_035319065.1 Terriglobales bacterium | reverse complement strand
CGCGACCAGCTATAAGGTGAAGCGGGGCACGACGAGCGGCGGGCCCTACACGCAGGTGGGCGCACCCACTTCCGCCAGCTACAGCGACAGCGGCCTGAGCAACGGGACAACCTATTATTACGTGGTCTCGGCGCTGAACTCGGCGGGGGAGAGCGGGAACTCGGGTCAGGCGAGCGCGACCCCGGCGGGCGCGGTGAGCGCCGATGTGACGGTGACCGTGGATCCCAGCAAGAGCCAAGCGATCTCGCCATGGATCTACGGGCTGAACTTCTACAGCGGCGTGACCGGCGCGCCCCCGCACCTTACCTTGGACCGGGCGGGGGGAAATCGGTGGACGGCGTACAACTGGGAGACCAACGCCTCCAATGCCGGCAGCGACTATCTCTACGAGAACGACAATTATCTGACGTCGAGCACGACGGCCGCCGAGGCGGTGCGCAGCGTCATTGCGGGGGATCACGGGCTGGGAATGGCCAGCGTGATGACGATTCAGCTCCAGGGCCTAGTCTCGGGCGACGAGAGCGGCCCGGTGAGCGTGACCAGCCCGCCCGACCTGACGCGATTCAAGCAGGTGATCGACAAGAAGAGCACAATTACTCCGGCGGGGTTCAGCACGTCACCCGATCCGAGCGACGCTTACGTGTACATGGACGAGTTTCTGTGGACGCTGGATCAGAAGCTACCGGGCATCTTCGGAGCCAGCCCGGCGCTGCCCACGTTTGTGAGCTTCGACAACGAGCCGGAGCTTTGGAATTCGACGCACCTGGAGGTGCAGGGGCACAATCCGATCTCGTCGGACAACTACATTGCGAAGACCATCACTCTGGCCAAGGCGCTGAAGGACCAGTTTCCCAATGTGGTGATTTTTGGGCCGGTGCACTATGGGTTCGAAGGCATATACAACTGGCAAGGAGAGCTGGCGGCGACTCCGGACGGGGCGAACTGGTTTCCCGACAAGTATCTGCCCGCGATCAAGAGCGCATCCACCAGTTACGGACGGCCGCTGGTGGACGTTTATGACTTCCACTGGTATTCGGAAGCCACCGACGGGACGACGCGGGTGACCAACCTGACGAGCGCGAGCCTGACCGACGCGCAGGTGCAGGCGATCGTGCAGAGCCCGCGCAGCCTGTGGGATCCCACCTTCAAGGAGAATTCCTGGATTACGAACGACGTGCTGGGCGAGCCGATCCGGATGCTGCCGCGGCTGCAGGCGAAGATCGGCGCGGAATTTCCCGGCACCAAGATCGCGATCACCGAGTACGAGAATGGCGGCGACAATCACATCGCGGGAACGATCGCGCAGGCCGACAATCTGGGGATCTTCGGCAGCCAGGGGGTTTACGCGGCGACCTTGTGGCCGCTGGGAAATATTCCCTACATCCTGGCGGGCTTCCGGGCGTACCGGAGTTTCGATGGGGCGGGGGCGAGCTTCGGCGACACGTCGCTCCAGGCCACATCGAGCAACGTGCAGAATGTGGCGGTGTACGCGAGCGCCGACAGCGGTGCGCCGGGACGGTTGGTATTTGTAGCTATCAACCGCGCCACGTCGGCGCAGGTTACGGCGATCACGGGGGTCGCGCTGTCGGGAACCGCGTCGGTCTATCAGATGACGGCGGCGTCGGCGCAGGGGCAGAGTCCAATCCATCCGCTGCTGGTCCAGCAGACGGCGGTAAGCGGCAGTTCAATGACCATCACGCTGCCGGCCTTGAGCGTCACAACGATTGAAGTGAAGTAGGAAGGCACGGGGCGCGGGCTACCGGCGCGGGGCAACCAGCCAGCCGACGACGCTGTGGGGCCACATCGATCCGTGGAGGAGAAGGGAGCCATGCCCCGTCCCCTCGACGAGCATGATGGCGCCAGCCAGCGCCGACAACAACAAGGCGAAAACCAGCCTGTAGCGCAGATTGTGCTGTGGCACGCTGGCGCGAGCATAGCGGTCCCGCGGGGGGCGCTCGGTGATGGGCGTCACCGGGACAGGGTTGAAGGAGTGCCGAACCAGGTTCCAGGGCGCAGGCGGCGCAGGTTGCGCGACCCTGTTGGCAGGCCGGCGACGGGGTTGACGTAGGATAATGCCGGGACCCACCAGGCCAAGCAGAACGAGCGGCAAACCGATCAGTGACGATCTGCGTCGCGATCTGCTCTTCTACTATTCGGATCTGGGAAAGCCATTCGCAACCAAGTGGAACTCCAAGGAGTGGCAAGAACTGGTCCAGAGACTGGATCTGGTGAAGTCGGACGCCCGTGGCCGGGTCGCCGTCCGCAGATTAGCCATTTGCTGACATGGACGATCCATTGCCGCAGGGAGACAGGATGAAAGGCAAAGGCATCTATGTCGCGATAGCGGCAGTCCTGGTGGCGCTGGCGCTGTTGCTGCGCACATTTTCGGCGTCACCTTTACCGAAGCCGAAGCCCTATGCGGGGGCGGTGCCCACGGCCACGCCGCCGAAGGAGATGGCGTATTCGCTTTGGTGACGGGCGTGAACCATCGCGTCGCGGGCTTTGGCTATCGCGGTGGGTCGCTGTTCGAGGGGCGCGACTTTTCCATGGCTGGAACCCTGGTGAAGCACCCGCAGCGCGACCTGCTGATCGACAGCGGGTTTGGCCGAGACATCGACCAGCAGTTCCGGACCCTGCCCGCGATCTTCCGTGCCATCACCTTTTACAGCTTGTGGCAGCCGGCTGCCGAGCAGCTAAGGGCCGCCGGTTACGATCCGAAATCGCTGCACGCGATTCTTCTGACCCATTCCCATTGGGACCACGTCAGCGGCCTGCCCGACTTTGCGGGTGTACCGGTGTGGGTCACGCCGCAGGAACGCGAGTTCATCAGAAAAAGTGGAGACATGGATTTCTGCAGACTCTTTAGCGGTATCAAGTATCAGGAATACGGGTTCGAAGGCGGCCCCTACCTGGGATTTCCCGCCAGCCACGACGTCTACGGTGACGGCGCGATCGTGGTTGTACCCGCGTTCGGGCACACTCCCGGGAGCGTGATCGTATTTGTGACGCTCGCCAACGGAAAGCGCTACGCATTTGTTGGCGACCTGGTATATCAGCTGGAGGGAATCACGCAGCGCGAGGAGCGACCCTGGCTCGTCCGCAGAAAATCCGACACGGATACCGCGAGCAACCGCGAAAACCTGGTGCGGATGATTGCGCTGAAGGAACGCTTGCCGGAGCTGATCATCGTACCTGCGCACGATATGCGCGCTTTCGCCGAACTACCGAAGCTGCCGCAGGCAAGCGGCCAGGCCGGCCGCTAAAGCCGCCGATTCAGGCAGGTCGCGATCCCTGCCGCCCCACCCCCAGCTTACGCAGGAAGGTCATCATTGGGCACCAATTGGTGAAGCCGGACTGGAACAGGTTGAGTCCGACGAAGGCCGTGAACAGGTACCAGTAAGGGCTCAGCCAGCGTCCGAGGGCGAGCGACACCAGGATGAAAACCCCGGCAATCAGACGAAGCGCACGTTCAACGGTCATGAGAGATCTCCTTGAATCAATGGAGAGCGATCAGCGCCAGGCCGCTCGGGGGTGGCAGCGAGGGCGGGCGCGGCGAGCGCCGCGGACGCGAATATGATCCAGGCCGACCTGCGAAGCAGCCTCATCAGCCCTGGACTCCTGCCGCCACCAGATCCGCGACCTGGGCGGGGATGATTTCGAAAGAGGTGGAGAACTCGGCGGTCTTCTGAATCATGGCACCCACCGAGCAATATTTCGATTCGGAGAGGTGAATGGCGCCGGCCACCGCCTCGCGGTCGATGTTTACGCCGGTCACGATGTGGCGGATACGCACCTGGGTGAAGATCTGCGGCGCCTCGGAACACTGGTCGGCCTCGACGTGCACTTCGTAGGCGGTGATGTTCTGGCGCTTCTTGCGAAGAATGTTGATGACATCGAAGGCGGTGCAGCCGGCAAGCGCGGCCGCCACCAGCTCGATGGGCTTGGGGCCGGTTGCTCCCACGGCGTCGTCGAGAATCAGGTGATGGCCGCTACCCGTGGTTACGACAAACTGGCGTCCTGCACCCGCGGCCTGGGTCAATGCGATTGAGGCCTGGATCATGGCAAAACCTCCATTAGGCACACCAACCAATGCAAGCTACTGGAGATTTGTTACACCTATTTGGGTTGTGATTTCAGTGACATGCAAACGGACGACCAGGAGCGGTTGCTGTCTGGCGGGCCTTTCGCAGCAACTGGCGAACCTGGGCGCGGACGCCGGCTTTGACTTCTTCGGTGCACTGGCGCCGACAGCGGCGCACGGTTTCCTCCAGGCTTGCGAGGTAGGCCTTGCAGGGGGAACAGTCATCGAGGTGATGATCGAGTTTGTCGCAAAGCGTCAATCACAGCTCCCCAAAAACGGAACCCTACAAAGTCATTAATCAGATGACCATCAGCCACCCGTAGAATCGGTGGGTTGGGGACTACTGCTTAGTTTGTCCCCCATGGGAGGCCGCCTTGCCAGCCGGAACATGCTGGAATAGTTTGGCAGCGAAGCGGCGGGAGTGGAAGTGCAGTGTGTCCTCCTGCGCTGGATCAGGATTGCTGCTCTTTCTTATCCTGGCAATATTGTCTCGGGTTTCGGCGCAGGTCTATTCACAGCCGGGCGGGGTGTCTCCCGGCAAGTACACGCTGAGTGGGACAGTGATCAACACCGCCACCGGGGAGGGTGTTCCGCATGCACTGGTGCAAGTGCTTGACCGAGCGCAGTTGACGGGTGCAGAGGGCGAGTTCCGATTCGAGGGACTCCCGTCAGCGGAGCTGATGCCTGTTGCGCACAAGCCCGGCTTCTTCAACTCTGAAGAGCGCTCTTCCAGAAGCGGAGGGCCAGGGAGCCAGGACAAGCTCGTCAAGTTGGGGCCGGATACGCGGCCAATTATCATCAAGCTACAGCCGGAAGGGGTTATCTCGGGGAGTGTTACGGGGTCCGAGGGGGAGCCCGTGGAAGGCGTAATGCTGCAGTTGCATCACCAGCAAGTGGTGAATGGACGCAGGGAGTGGGCGGTGGAAGGGCCAGGCAAGAGCAACGAGGATGGCGAGTTCCGCATCGCCAACCTTCTGCCCGGAACCTACTTCCTGTCGGCGCGGCCAGAGCCCAAGCGGGTGGTGCGCGGCACCCGGCCCAGTCGAGTAGAGGAGGGTTACGCGTCGATGTTCTATTCCGGCGCCCCTGACCTGACCTCAGCCGCGCCGATCGCGGTGCAGGCGGGCGGAAATGCCCAAGTAAACCTGTCGTTGCGCAGCGAGCCTACCTTTCGAGTAGCGGGGACGATCTCCGGATACGCGCCTGGCCTGGGAGTGAACCTGCAGTTCACGACCCCGGGGGGCGATGAAGTGCCAATCGACATTAACCTTGATCCGCCAACCGGGTCGTTTGAGGCGCGCATGGTTCCCGCCGGCACCTACACGGTTCGAGCGACCGCCTTCGTTCCGGCGAAAGGTGCTCCACAGAGATTGCTGGCGGAGCTGCCGCTGCAAGTGCGCAGCAACGTGAACAATGTGCATCTCGTGCTTCAGCCTGCCCCAGCCATTCCGGTGGTGGTGCGGGAGGAGTTTGTCAAGTCCCAGGAGCAGCCGGGGTTTACGACGGTACCTCCTGGAATGAGAGGAGCGCAGATGGTCTCGGTGCGTCTCTTCTCCCTTGGCCGGCCGAATTTTGAGGTCTATTCGCGATTCGAGGGACCGCCGGAGAATTTCCGCTTGGTCTTGGCGGACGCCGAGCCGGGAAAATACCGAGTGGAGATCACACCCAACGGCGGCCCCTGGTACGTGGCCTCGGCGCAATTTGGGGAGACCGATCTCTCGCGCGAGGACCTGGTGATTTACCCGGGAGCATCGCAGCCACTGGAGGTGGTGGTTCGGGACGATCCGGCATCACTGGACGTGACGGTGCAGTTGGGCGAATCCGATGAGCAAGCGCTCGTGCTGATTGTTCCGGACCGCCGAATCTCTCCTGCGCAGCAGGGTTACTTCCGCAGGGGAGGAGTTGCCCGTTTCAACGGGCTTGCACCCGGTGATTACAGGATCTATGCCTTTGACGATGTTGCCGGACTGGAATACATGAACCCAGAGGCTATGCGTGATTATTTTCCGAAGTCTGCCCGCATAACACTGCACGCCAACGATAACGCCAGCGTTCACCTGGACCTGATTCGCAGAGGTGGGGAATGAGACGGTTGTGTCGGACGACATTCCTTTTGTTATTGGCGGCAGGCGCTGCCGCCGGCCAGCAAAATACAGTCCCTGCCGGCCAGTCATTTCAGATCAGCGGAAGAGTGGTGAACGCGATAGGCGGAGATACGCTGGGGCAGACGGAGGTGACAATTGCGCCGGCGTCGTCTCCCAATGCCACGCAGAGCATGCTCACCGGGGGCGATGGGCAATTTCGGTTCGAGAACCTGGCCGCCGGCAAGTATTCGCTGATGGCGGAGCGGCGGGGGTTCCGGCGCCAGTTTTACGAGGAGCACGAGGGGGCATTTTCAACCGCGATCGCGGTTGGTCCGGCCCTTGAATCTACCGGGCTGATCTTTCGCCTGCGGCCAGATGGCGCGATATCGGGCATCGTGACCGACGAGAACGGTGAGCCGGTGCGCAATGCTCACGTAATGCTCTTTCACTCTGGTTCGGAGAACGGCCATCAAAGCACGCACATCTCGGCGCAGACCAGCACTGACGACCGGGGCTACTACCTGTTCGCCCATCTGATGCCGGGGAAATTCTTTGTCGCGGTTTCGGCTCATCCCTGGTACGCCCAATTTGTTCAGCAGCGAGGCTTCAAGGGCCGGCGGGATGGCCCCGAGGCCGGGCGGGAAAGCCAGGGAGACGATAAAGACCCGAACTCCAGCCTCAACGTTGCCTATCCCATCACGTACAACAACAATGCGACAGATTCTTCAGCGGCAACCCCGATCAGTCTGGATGCTGGAGCCCGCGTCTCGGCCAATATCGCTCTCACGGCAGTGCCAGGCTTTTCTCTGAGAGTGCGTCAAGCCGGAACCGATCCCTCGCAGCCGGTATCGGCTGAGTTAAAGCAGATCCTGTTCGACGGTTTCGAAGCGCCGGTGATGACCGGGGGAGGCAGAGGCTGGGGAAATGGCGACGTAGAAATCTCAGGCATTCCTCCCGGGCACTTCGTGATGTCGCTGCGGTCGTTCATTGCGAATGCTGCGCCTTCCACCCGGCAACGTGAAGTGGACATCTCTAACAATGCTGAGGTGGATGCAGCGGAGGGCTCGTCATCAGTGAGCGTCAGCGGCATGGTATCGTTTGAAGGGGATCCTCCTCCCCAATTAGTGGTTGGGCTCACCAACCCCAAGCTGTCGCAAGCACGGTTTGGAAGCGCTATATCGGCGAACGGACAGGTGGATTATCCGCCGTTGCCGGCCGGGGTGTACGAAGTTTTCCTGCCCAATTCCCAGGGCTGGTTCTTAAAGACTCTCTCCGCGACTGGCGCCAAGGTACGTGGCCGGTCCATTGAGATCGGTAGCTCCGAAACCGTGCAATTGGCTCTCGTTCTGTCAAAGGGCGTTGGGCGCATTGACGGCGTTGTGGTGCGCGAGGATAAACCGCAGGCAGGAGCCATGGTGGTGCTGATTCCTCAGGACCCGGAGCACTACGGCCCTCTATTTCGCCGAGACCAGAGCGATAGCGATGGCACCTTCACGCTGGGTTCGGTCGTCCCCGGCAAGTACACGGTTTTGGCAATCGAAAATGGCTGGGATCTGGAATGGACCAAGCTGGAGGCAGTCCGCCCTTACCTGAGCCGGGGAGAAAGCATCCGCGTGGAGCCAAATGGGAAGTACCAGGTGAAGGTTAAAGCACAATCACTGAACACAGAACCGAAGGATCGAAAACCACAGCCGAACCGCTAGACAGACCGATCATGCGACCGGGCGCTTCAAGTCCCGTCGCCTACACGGTCAGTTCTGCGCACACACGGTCGGGGAGCAAAGCTCGCCAACCAGAGGGCGCCATTTAAGCTTAAAGTTGGGACGGTAGGCAGGAGCCAATGGGAATGGGCGGTGCAGGATTCGCGCGAGGATTGGTTGGGCAAGGCCTGGGCGGCAGGGGCTTGCTCCTGTCCTTGTTGTGCTCTGCACTGCTCAGCATCCCTTTGATGGGTCAGGCTCGATCCCAGCAGGGTCCGGCGGGATCCGGGGAAATGCACATTATCGTGGTGAGCTCGCAGGCAGAAGCGGAGCAGATAGTGCAGCGGCTTCGCAAGGGAGAAGATTTCGCGACGCTTGCCCGCCAGAAGTCAATCGATCCCAGCGCCGATGAGGGTGGGTCTCTCGAGGGGCTAGATCCGGAGAGCTTGCGCACCGAGCTGCGAGACGCTCTGCGAGCGGTTGCTCCGGGAGAACTTGCCGGACCGGTGAAGATTCCAACCGGATATGCGATCTTGCGGATGGACCGCGCGAGCGCGCCGCCGAGCTCGAGCCCCGGGTCGGCAACCGGCAGAGCTGCCGTTTCCGGCAGCGGACAAGGCATGATGCCGACCTCGACGCTGGCCTTGGCCGGCCGCGGCAAAATCTCTTACCCTCCGGATGTTTCTGGAGCGGTCGAAGTCGAGGTCGCCTTCCGCCACATCTCGAAGCCTCCCGGCTGGGATAAGGACTTGCGGTCGATTTGCGAGGTGCGGACGGAGTCGCTGCGGCTCGCCGTCGATCATCTGAAACAACTCCTGGACCCGCACAATCCCGAGAGCTACGTGGTGAGCTACCCTGACATGGTAGGGAAGGTCCGCTTCGTGTTGGCGCAACTGCTGGCGTACCAGGGAGAGATGGATCCGGCAATCGAACAGTGGCTGGAGGCATATCAACTAGCGCCGAAACAGGCTCCGGAGATGGCGCCGCAGCTGCTGGAGGTTCTGGGAACTGCGTACTTCCACAAGGCCGAGATGGAAAACGGCGTGTACGAGAAGCCGGGCGAACGCTGTTTATTTCCGCCACGCCGACCTTTCGTATTTGCAAAGGCAGAAGATTCGGAAAAGGCGATCCAGTATTTTTCAAAGTTTCTGGAACAAAAGCCGGATTCTCTGGAAGTGCGATGGCTTCTGAACCTGGCCTACATGACGATCGGCAAATACCCGGCGGGAGTCCCGGCGAAATTCCTGATTCCGCCTTCGGTATTCGAGTCCAAGGAGAACGTGGCGCGGTTTAGCGATGTGGCGCCGGGGGCCGCGTTGAATCTGTTTGGCGAAGCGGGTGGCGTGATCGTTGACGACTTTGACAACGACGGCCTGCTGGATATAGTCACCTCGAGCTTCGATCCTTGTGAACATCTTCACTTTTTCCATAACAACGGCGACGGCACGTTCACGGACCGCGCGGTCGAGGCTGGACTCGGCGACCAACTGGGTGGTTTGAACATCATCCAGGCGGACTACAACAACGACGGCTGCATGGACATCCTGGTTCTGCGTGGGGGATGGCAGTTCCCCATGCGCCCCTCGCTGCTGCGCAACAATTGTGACGGCACATTCAGGGATGTCACCCGGGAGGCAGGCTTGGCGGAGCCTATCGCAACCCAGACTGCGGTGTGGGCAGACATAGACAATGACGGATTCGTTGATCTGTTTATGGGAAACGAGCAAGGCCCCAGCCGCCTCTATCGCAACAAGGGAGACGGTACGTTTGGAGACATTTCGCACTCGGCGGGTGTGGATGGCGTGGCGTTCACCAAGGGCGTTGCGGCGGCCGACTACGACAACGATGGATACATGGACTTCTACGTCTCGAATCTTGGAGGAAGCAAGTTCCTCTACCACAACAATCACGACCGCACCTTCAGCGAGGTGGCAGCCCAGGCGGGTGTGCAGCAGCAGCCGTGGATGAGCTTTGCTACGTGGTTCTTCGATTATGACAATGATGGCTGGCCTGACCTTTTCGTTACCAGCTATTACATGTCTCCGGAAGAGAATCTGCGCAGCCAGCTCGGGCTTGCGCACAATGTGGAGACGCTCAAGCTGTACCACAACGAAGGGAACGGAAAATTTCGCGATGCGACGGTAGAAGCCGGCCTAGACCGCGTATATAACCCGATGGGGGCGAATTTTGGCGATATCGACAACGACGGCTATCTCGACTTCTATCTGGGCACGGGCACCCCGCCCTACGGCGACATCCTGCCGAACATTCTGTTCCACAATCAGGGGGGCAAGAAGTTCGTGGATGTGACGGCTTCCTCCGGGACGGGCGAGTTGCACAAAGGGCACGGGGTTGCATTCGCGGATTTGGACAATGACGGCGACGAGGACATCGTGGCCGAAATCGGCGGCGCAGTACCGGGTGACCGTCACGCAATCCGCTTGTTCGAGAATCCCGGAAACGGCAATGACTGGATCACCCTGAAATTGGTGGGGGTGAAGACGAATCGGGCAGCACTGGGAGCGCGCATCGAGCTCACCGTGGACAATCAAGGCCGCGGGCCGCGCACGATTTATCGCACCGTGGGCAGTGGGGGATCATTCGGTGCGTCTCCCTTGCAGCAACACATCGGGCTGGGCAAGGACGCTCGCATCCTGAAGCTGGAAATCTGGTGGCCGGCGAGCAATACCCGCCAGGCCTTTGCTGACGTGCAAACGGACCGCTTTCTTGAAATCAAGGAGTTTGCGAAGGACTACACCCGGCTGGAGCGGCCGCGTTTCCAGTTGGGCACGAAATTGGCGAATTCGGCGTCCACCCCTGCGAAGAAAAGGGAACAGAAATAAATCCTGATGGCGTGGGCAGACGAGCCGTATGGCTTGCGGGTCTAAACATCTAAATCCAACGCCGCACCCTGGAGCGATACGCGTCATACTCGTCCTGAAAGACTTGCTGCAAGCGCGCTTCCTCGACAGGGATTACGGTCCAGTTGAGGTAGGCGAGGGTCAAGGGCAGAACAAGGACTGGCCAGATCTGTTTCAGCAGCCCGGCCTCCCCGAGGTACGCAAGGATAAATCCCACATACATGGGGTTTCGGCTGAAGCGATACGGCCCCCAAGTCACGAGCCTCGCCGAAGGCATCCCCGGAACGGTAGTAGTTCGAGCCCTACGGAAGATGAGCAGGGCCCAAGCCATGATCGCGGCGCCCGCAGCGAACAGCAGCCCGCCGACGATCAGACTCGCTCGCGCTGCGTCTGGAGGAGCGACGCCAGGACGCACAGACTCCAGGACTACGCCAAGGAGATAGGTGAGAACGAATACCCATGGAACAGGGACATGCATCAGGAAGCGCAGGGGATTCTTCGTCCGCCGACGGTCCCCACTGACAAAGGACGAGGACATAACATCCGACCCAGATGGCCAAAAACGACGCTCGCGAAAAGCGATGAATGCTGCAGAAACGCAGGCCCAAAAGTGGTGATTCAAGTTAGTTGATGCCAGCGCGAGCGGTTCGCCACAATTTATTCTGATTCTCGAGAACCGGCCAACCGCCGGAACGGCAATTGGCCTTGGACGCGCATTGCCATCGCAATCAAAATTTCATTGAGCTTCCGCCTGCAATTTGACGAGAACCTGCCTCACCTGAGGCGCCTGGGGACTGGTGGGAAATTCCTTGAGGTAGGTTTCATACTCCACAATTGCGTCTTGCGGGTGATTTTCAAGCACCAGCACGTCGGCCGCCACCAGATGCACGTCAGCATAGCCCTCATGCGGCATGCCGTGGACCTTGCGGGCGGTTGCCAGGGCTTGATCCAACTCATGGTTCATGAGTTGCACCTTCGCTAACAACACTAATGCTTCCAGATTATTGGGATCGATTTGCAGAGCTTTGTTGAGCAAAGCGGCCGCTTGCGGCACGTCCGTATCCGCAGCCGCCAAGCGAGCCAGATTGATGTATCCCGGAGCGAAGCGGTCATTCACGCTGATCGATTTCTGAAACGCGTCTTTAGCGTGGGAGCGCTCGCCCAGCTTCATCTGAGTCACCCCCAGGTTGTAGTAGGCCTGCGAGTATTTCGGGTAAAGGTCGATCGCCTTCTGGAATTGAAGAACTGCCTTGTTGAAATCGCCTCTGCTAAAGGCTTCCATACCTTTGTCCAGTTCTCTCTTTGCCTTGGACGGAATGTTCAACTCGGAGGCCGAGATCGTGGCACCAGCGGATGCCAGCGCACCCTTGTCACCTCCCGGAGTTCGGAGTTTCACGTGAACCAGTTCGCGATGAACTCCTTCGCCTGAACTAATCGAGAAGACATCGGAGGTCGTAGTCTCGACGGCCGTGCCGCTGACCTTGGCGCGGTACGAGCCTGGATTAACCCGATGAAAGAGGGCGAAGCCTTCGCCCCCGGTGCTGGCCGTGTCGATAACCAGGCCATCCGCGGAGGTCAACTCGATATGGACGGCTTGCTCGACCGCGTGATCATCGGGCGTGGCAACCTGGATGCGGACGTCCACAGGCCGGCTGATATTCGGGACGGTCTGTTGCGCCCAACACAAGAGAGAAGCCACAAGGGTGAGGGCGACGACGAGCAGACTCACGAGCACGGTCCGCCTCCTTGGGAATGCTGCTGCGTCACTTCTCGCCAGCCCCTCGAGGAGGGAACAGAGTCTCTGCTTTCCGCAACCAACGATACTGAACGGCGCATGCATACGGAGGCCTGGCAGACAGGTGCAGGATTATTGGACTGTAACAGGCATGTCCAGGGTACCGATATGTCCGTTGCGGTTGTCGCGGGCGGCAACCCGCACCAGGTAACGTCCTGGCTTAAGCATCAATTCTATGCGGACAGGAATTCCGCTCTTCAGGAAGCGTTGGTAGGTGTCCTGGTGCAGGTCACCTTGGGCCACCTGGGATTCAACGCGCTCCAGCTTGCCATCGGGAGTGAAGGCTCCCGCTTGAAATTCCAAGTTGGTGTTATAGCTAAAGTCGGGGCCGGAGCCGAAAGAAATGGTGCCGGCGTCCACCAGGATCTCAACCACGGTGGGTTGGCCGTGCTTCACGGGCGGCACGGGATGGGCGAAGAACAGGATTGAGGTTGCCGACAATGTGCGCAGGCCGGCAGACGAGAGCAGCGACTTATCGTCGCCAGCTTTTCGCCAATCGCCAGGGTCCACGGCAAAATAACCGCTACGGGCGCGGACGCTGAGCTGCTTATTGGCGGTGATCACCTTGATGTTGTGAAATCTGCCGTCCCACTTTTTTTGCTCCGGATAATAGCCAAGCACGTAGTAGGACTGCGAGTCAGCAACCGCCGCCTGGACGGCGCGTGCCAGGTCATTGGTGTTGCGAAACACTTCTCCGCCGGTATCGCGGGCGAGGTGGTCCATCGTCGCTTCTGTATTGAACTGCTGCCAGGTCTGCGACGCGAGCGAGCTGCTGGGGGCAGCGTCCTGCGTGACCTTGGCCATGCGGGTTGGGGCGGAGGTATCGGCGATGGAGCCGGCGCTCAGCAATCCCTTGGCATCGATGGGGTAGACCGCGACATGAGCGTCGGAGAGCAGGGCAGAAGTCTGGCGAATCTGATCGCGATAAGACTTGGAAAATTCCACGTCCTTCGTTTCGTCGAGCGCGAGATTGAATGGGAAGGCGGCCGAGCACCAGATCAGGGCCTTGCGTCCCGAATAGCCCGATACAGCGCGGCCGATCAGGCGCAAGGCGGCCAAGGTGGCGCGAGCGCGGAGGTCCTGGTCGTCTGCCGCGACCCGCTTTTCGAAGCGTTGCAGGGAATCGGCAAGTTCCTCAAAGGAATTCAGCGGGCGGGTGCTGGTCGCCGTCGCAGCAGCGATGTCGTTGGAGTTAGACACGGGCACGGAGACGTTGGAGGGGAGCGATCCGGGGCTGGTGGTGACCGGCACGTCGATCTTGGGAGTCTCGACGTCCACTGCGGTGCGCCCCGATTTGTAGTTGCGCACGGCAGCCATGAGTAACTCCGAATTGGAGGTGAAGTCCTGCAGCACGGAGAGATCATTGCCGAGCGCCAGCACCGCCATGCCGGGTCCCGAGAGCCTGGAGTTGGAGAGATAGCTCAACATCTGCTGGCGCACGTACAGTTGTTGTCCGGGCGGAGTGTTGAGACCATCAAGCAGAAGAATCACCAGCGGGCCTTCGGCATCGTGGTATTCGGGGCGATTGGTGTAAACATCAGAACGAAGGCTGGGGGGATTTGTGGCCGGACGTTGCGCGGGCGATTCAAAGGAGAAGAAGGCGATTTTCTGCGGCTTGCCGTCTTCCAGAACGGTGAAGTCGGAAGCGGGAAGGCCAGCGACGGGGTGAGAGCCCGCGTCAGTGACCACGGCATCGATTAGAACAACGCGGGTGGTGGTGCGGAGGCTGAGATCTGCGGGCGGGGGTGGAGGGGTTTGCTGAGCTGCCGCCGGGCAGAGATTGGCGGAAACAGCCAGCAGGAAGAAGGAAGCTCGAACTCGCCGGCAGACGGACGCGCTGCTCACGTGCGATCTCCTTAGGATCACAAAGCAACCTTAGTTTGCGCGGTCTGCGCCCCTGCAGACAGCCGAATTGTCGATCCTTAACTTGCCAAGAAGTGTTGAAGAAGTGAAGTTTTGACGCTGCGACCCGCGCCCGGGAGATCAATGATTCCTGTTGCTGCCGGATACTGTTTTCACGGCAGTCGGCCGCACGCTCTCCGCAGGCACCACCCCTACACCTTCTTTGACCACATAGAATCGTCCGGCCGGGAGGTTTTGTAAAGTCTGGGTTTGTCCGGAGGGCCAGCGAATTTCGACACGGTCAACTCTGTCCGCGCTGCCCAGGCCGAAATGGATGCGCATGTCGCTTTGCGACAGGTAACTGCCTCCGCTGTGGACCTCGTCGATCTGAACGAGGGAACCCGCCACGGCCTTAACGCGGGCGGCGATAGCCAGGCGATTGCTGCGAGTTCCCACCAACTGCAGGGTAATCCAGCGATTGGGGGTGGCGGTGTCATTGCGCAGGATCATGGGGGCGCCATCGATGTTCTCGACCACGACATCGATTTTCCCATCATTATTAAGGTCGCCGAAGGCCGCGCCGCGGCTGGGCTGGGGGATGGAGAGAGCCGCGCCGGCAAGATCGCCCACCTCGCGAAAGGTACCGTCGCGCTGGTTCCGGAAGAGCAGCTTGCGCTCGCGGTACTTGGCGCCAGCCTGGTAGGCATCCACTTGAGGATAGACGTGTCCGTTGACGATAAACAGATCGGCCCAGCCATCGTTGTCCAAGTCCAGGCAGCCGATTCCCCAACCCAGGTATCGTGTCGTGAGGGCGCTTATGCCCGCGGCATTGGATGCCTCGTTGAAGGACAAGTCCCCATCATTGCGATAGAGGGTCTCGCCCTGCTCTTCAAAATTCGTCACCACCAGCGACAGGCGTCCGCTGTGGTTGTAGTCGCAGGCCGCCACCCCCATGCCGGCCATCTCCCCGCCGTCGCTGTTCACGGCCGTGCCGGAGACGAAACTCACGTCCGTGAAATGACCATTTCCGTCGTTGCGGTAGAGGTAATTGGGGGTGGAATCGTTGGCGACAAACAGGTCGGGACGGCCGTCGTCGTTGAGGTCGGCCCAGAGTACGCCGAGTCCGTAATAAGCGGAGGAATCGTCCACGCCGGCGGACTTGGACACATCGGTAAAGGTGCCATCCCCATTGTTGTGATAGAGGCTGTCAGACAGGCCCTTCATGCCGCGGGGCCCGCACTGCACCGGGATGCCGCGAAAATGGCAGGTTGGGCCGGAGCCAAACTGCGGAAGATGGTTGAGGTCGAAGGCAACGTATCGCGAGACCATCAGGTCGGGAAAGCCGTCCCCATCGTAGTCCGCAAAGGCAGCGCCCGTGGTCCAGCGCGGGTCGGTGAGGCGGGCCTGGCTGGTGACGTCGGTGAAGGTGCCGTCGCCATTGTTGCGGTAGAGCACCATCCCCTCTTCGCAGGTGACCAGGATGTCGGGCCAGCCATCGTTGTTGTAGTCAGCAACGGCACCGCCGATCGCCCAGCAGGGATAACCCACGCCCGCCTTGTCGGTGACATCGGTGAAGGTGCCGTCATGATTGTTGTGATAAAGGGCACTCCTGGCCTTCTGGTGGTGCAATGCCATGTCGACGCTGGGAGCGTTGGTGAAGTAGATGTCAAGCCAGCCGTCCTGATCGTAGTCGAGCAGGAGAACGCCACCGCTCATGGACTCGGCCAGATATTTCTTCTCGGGAGAAATGGCGTGCTCAAAGCGGATGCCGGAAGCGGCGGTGATGTCGGTAAAGCGAAGGGTCGAGGAGAGCCCGGGCTCGGTCACCGACGTCTGCGCCATCAGGGGGAGTGTCGACGTCGCGCAGGTGAATAACAAGGCGGCGCAAAGGTGTGAGAATGACGAAGACATGAGACCGAAGAGTGCGACTCCTGCTTGGCTGGCGGGATAGCGCTGCGCCCGGACCCGGCCGACGTGCCCGCTTCCACCCGGACCCTTTGCTAAAATACACGAATTCCATGGGCAGAGTTGGTACCCTCGTCCTAATTCTCCTCGCAGGCTTAAACGCGGTGGGACAAGCTCCGCCCAGCCCGCCGCCGACCCCAAGATTTGAGGACGTGAGCAAGCAGGCCGGGCTGACGATGCCGCACCTATCCACTCCGGAAAAGCGCTACATCGTGGAATCGATGAGCGGGGGCGTGGGCTTTATTGACTGCGACAACGACGGCAAACTCGACATCATCACGGTGAACGGCTCGTCTGTGGACCGCTACCGGCAGGGCGGCGATCCCCTGATCACCCTCTACCATCAGGAGGGCGATCTGAAGTTCCGCGACATCACCAAGGAAGCCGGGCTCACCCGCAAAGGATGGGGCATGGGCGTGGCCGTGGCGGACTTCGACAACGATGGCTGGCAGGATATTTACGTTACCGGCTATGGCGGCAACCTGCTCTATCGCAATCTCGGGAACTGCAAGTTTGAGGACGTGACCGAGAAGGCGGGATTGCGAGTGGGTGGCTTCAGCACGGGAGCCGCCTGGGGTGATTACGATCTCGACGGCTACGTAGATTTATTCGTGCCACGATATGTCTATATCGACATCAACAAGCTGCCCGAGTTCGGAAGCAACGACAAAACCTGCCGCTTTCGCGGCATCCCAGTGCAGTGCGGTCCCTGGGGATTACCCGGCGAGTCAGACTTTCTCTTCCGCAATCGCGGGGATGGCACCTTTGAGGATGTTTCCAAGAGGGCCGGGGTAGACGATCCCAACCACTATTTCGGCATGCAGGGCGTGTGGGCCGACTACGACAACGACGGCTGGCCGGATCTCTACGTCGCCAACGACGCCGGCCCCAACTACCTCTACCACAACAAGCACGACGGCACCTTCGAGGATGTGGCCTTGCTTTCGGGAGCGGCACTGAGTGGCGATGGGCAGGAACTGGGATCGATGGGCGTCGATTTCGGCGACTTCGATCACGACGGCCGCCTGGACATCTTTGTGAGCGAATTCACAGAGCAGCCGGACATGTTGTTCTGGAACAAGGGCTCGCAGGGCTTTACCGACATCAGTTGGAACTCGCGAATTGGCCAGCCAAGCTACCCGTTGGTGGGATGGGGAACGGCCTTTTTCGATGTGGATAACGACGGCTGGCTGGACATCTTTGTGGCCAATGGTCACGTTTATCCGCAGATGGATCTGGTGAAGGGCGGGGTGCCCTACCGTCAACCGCTGCTGTTGTTTCGCAACAACCGCGACCGCACCTTCGAGGACATCACCGCGCTCTCCGGCCTGGACAAACTGCCGCTGTCGTCGCGCCGCGGCGCCGCTTTCGGCGACGTGAATAACGACGGCAAAGTGGATGTGCTGATCCTGAATGTAGGCGAACCGCCGACCTTGCTGATCAACCGCACCGACAGCAACAATCACGCCGTGCTCTTCAAGCTGGTGGGAACCAAGAGCAACAAGGCAGCAATCGGCGCGCGAGTGACGGTTACGGCAGGGGAGCTGGTCCAGTTCAGCGAGGTACGAGGCGGGGGCAGCTACCTATCGCAGAACGATCTGCGACTGCATTTTGGGCTCGCCTCCCACGCCAGCATGAATACGGTGGAGATTGCCTGGCCAAGCGGCAAGAAGGAAGTGCTGCAGGACCTGGCGGCGGACTTCATCTACACCATCGTCGAAGGCGAAGGCATAAGCCAAAAGGTGCGGTTTGTTGGCCAGAGCCAGCAGAATTCTTCCAACCGAGCCAAAGCAGCCCCCAGCCGGTAGCCTCAACCTTCCGGGGACCCTCCGGAGACGGTCAAAAATCCCGAAATGGGACCCGATTTTGTGGTTGCGGGCGAGGCGCTCCGGTTCCGGGGAAGGGGGAGCCGGTTTGGGCAGCAAGGACGAACAAAAAAGAATTGACACATGAGCACAAAAATGTGTAAAAACCGCGGCCATACGATCACCTCGCAATGTGACGCAGAGCACAAGTGGGGGTGAGGTTTGCACGGACCAGGGATTGGCGAGGGAAAGGCCAGGCGTGAATCGCTGAGTATCTGTCTCTCCGAATCTGACTGCCGGCGTTTCCAGCCAAACGTGAATGGGCTAATGTGCGCCGCTGACTCGGCGCTCGAACACAGACGCAGGAGGCGAAAATGAATTGCAACACCCAGTGTGGCAGCACGCTTTTGTCCAATTGGGGCGCAGGCATTGGCTCCACCTTGCGAGCGTGTCAGCCTGGTTGGTCCAAACTCCGGTTGGCCAGCAGTGTGGCCTTTCTTCTCCTGCTTGTCTCGCTGCCGGTGATGGCGCAGAAATTCACCGGTGTCATTGAAGGAGCGGTGGTCGATAAGTCCGGCGCCGCCATCAGCGGCGCTACCGTGACGGTGACCAACACCGGCACCGGCGCTACGCGCACTGCGAGCACGAGTTCTTCCGGAGAATATAGTTTCCCCGACCTACCGGCCGGGGTTTACGAAGTCCGTATCCAGCAGCCCAACTTCAAGGAATTTGTCAGTAAAAGTGTTGAGGTGCACGTCTCCAGCACCGCCACGGTTAACGCCACTTTGGAAGTTGGGGCGGTCAGCGAGCAGGTGACGGTCGAAGCCGCCACCGTGGCCGTAGAGACCGCGACCGGTACCGTGGGCAATGTGGTGGAAGGCAACGAAGTGCGGGAGTTACCGCTGAACGGGCGCAGCTTCGTGCAATTGACGCAATTGATGCCCGGCGTCTCGCCCCAAGCCAACTTCGATTCCAAGCACAAGGGTCTGGAGGCGGGTGTTGACTTTTCGGTAAGCGGCAACTCCAGCACCGCCAACATGTTCAACGTGGATGGGGTTAACAATAATGACGTGGGATCGAACCGCACCATCCTGGTCTACCCTTCGATCGATGCCATCCAGGAGTTCAAGATCTTACGCAACAGCTATGGCCCGGAGTACGGGCAGGCTAGCGGCGCGATCGTAAACATCATCACCAAGGGGGGAACGAATCAGTTCCACGGAGGCGTCTTCTATTTCGGCCGCAACGATGTTCTCAACGCGAAGGACTACTTCAACGGCCTGAACCAGATTCCCAAGGACAAGCTGCGGCGCAACGACTTTGGCTACAACATCGGCGGGCCCATCGTGAAGGACAAGCTGTTCTTCTTCTGGTCGCAGGAGTGGAACCGGGAAATTCGTGGCCGGGGTCGGTCGGGTGACGTGCCCACGGCGGCAGAGAAGGCCGGCGACTTTAGCCACCTGCGAACCGATAAAACCAACGCCGGGGCGGCATGCGATCCCGCGCCCACGGTTGGCGGCGTCGTCATGACCAACATCAATCAGGTTCCCACGGGTGGTCTCTCGAAGGGCGGTCAGGAATATCTCTCGATGCTGCCCGATCCGAACGTTGCCAACCCGGTCAACTGCAATAACTGGGCGCAGTCGGTCGGCTCCCCGGTGTATTGGCGAGAAGAAAACATCCGTGGTGATTACAAAATAGGCAAAACCTGGAGCATCATGGGACGCTATACCCAGGATCACTGGGAAAACCCCTTTCCGAATACGCAAGGACTGTGGGGCGACGACCAATTCCCCTCCATTGAGAGCAGCTGGAAGCAGCCGGGTTACCAAGGAACGGTTAAGGTGACGAAGCTGCTAGGCACCACGGCAGTAAACGACTTCCAGTTCTCTTACGCTTCCAACCGCATCAATGCCACCCGCTCGGGAACCAATCCGGGATTGAACGACACCATCATTGCGGATAATCCCACGTTTTTCCCGCTCTCCGACAAACTGCAGGGCTCGAAGATGGGCTATCCGGGCTTCTGGGGTGGATGCGGACCGGATTGCGCGACCGGTTCTAACCTTTGGACTCAGGCTCCCTGGCACAACAACCAGCAGCTCATGATCTGGAAGGATGATTTTTCCAAAGTATGGCGTAATCACACCTTCAAAGTAGGCGTGCTGGTCAGCAACAACCAGAAAAATGAGATGGTCAACAACGAGTCCCAGGAGAATGCCTTCTACTGGGGCGTAAACGGTGGCGCCCCCGACACTGGGAACGGCGCCTTTAACATGCTGTGGAACCAGATACAGTGGGGAGGCGGAGAGAGCCAAACCAATCCTTATTCACAGACCCGGTGGCACGACATCGAACCCTACTTCGGCGATACCTGGAAGTTCCGCCGCAATTTGACCCTGGAATACGGCTTCCGCTGGTCCTTCCTGCGTTTCCCGTACAGCGGTCCCGACAAGATCTCCACTTTCTCTGGGGCTGCCTACAACCCAGCCCTTGGCAGCGACCCGTGTAACGGATTGCTCTTGCCGCCCGGCAGCAATGCCTGCGCGGCGGCGGGGTTCAAGGGGGGGGCCGAGGGACCCAACCGCGCGCTTAAGGACAATAACAATCATGCCATCGCGCCGCGCGTTGGCATCGCCTGGGATCCCTATGGCGACGGCAAGATGGCGGTCCGCGCCGGTGTCGGGCAGTTCTTCCAGCGCGAACGCTTGAACAACAACTTGCAGTTGGCCACCAATCCTCCTTTTAACCTGGCGGTAGGTTACAATCGCGCCTTTGCCACGCCTCCCGCACCAGGCTCGTTAAGCGCTTCGGGAACCCCTGGATGGGACCAGGACACTAGCGACATCATGCCCAACACCTGGCAGTGGAACGTCACCTTGGAACGAGAGGTGTTCCGCGACAGCAAGATGGAAGTGGCCTACGTTGGCAATCGTGGCATTCACTTGCTCACCTACACGGATGCCAATCGCATTGCGCCAGCGAACCAGTTAGCATTCGCTTTGAGTAACTCCAACGCCCTGCGTCCGTTTGGTGCCGGAAATTGGGGCCGGATAAACGATGCCTTCTGGGGCGGCAATTCCAACTACCATGCCCTGCAGACGCTGTTCCGCACGCGTCTGAAGGCTCTGGACGCGCAATTCGCCTACACCTGGTCCAGGTCTCTGACCAACACGGACCTTACCAATAGCGGCAATATCAATCAGAGCAGCGCGCTCCTGGATCCTACCAATCCTCACCTGAACTATGGGCCCAGCCAGATCAACCGCCCGCACGTTTTCGTGTCGAACATCGTATATGACACGCCCACCCTGGTTGGGCACAATGCTGCGGTGCGCGGTGTCCTTGGAGGCTGGGAAATGGCGGCAATCCTCAGCTACGCCACCGGTACCTCGCTGACCGTGTTTGCCAATGACGCGGTCACCGGCGCTCCCGGCGGCATCTCGGGCACGGGCGCCGGTCAAAACAACACCCGTCCCAACGTTGTGCCCGGTCAGGGTTGCCGTGCTCCGTCGGGGTCTCCCAAGTACCAGTGGTTGAATCCCAATCGCTACACATTGATTGGCTACCAGCTCGGAACCTTCGGTAATGGCAGCATCGGAGACTGCCTCTCACCCGGCATAGCCAATACCGATTTCTCCGTCTACAAGAACTTCAAGGTGAAGGAACGGGTCACCATGCAGTTCCGCATGGAGTTCTTCAACCTGTTCAACAAGGTGCAATTCCTGGGTAACTTCCAGAGCACGACGAACGTGACTACGCTTTACGATAGCGGAGCCACGAAGTGTGCCACCAGCAATACGATTTGCTCGGCTTCTGTAAACCCGACCTTTGGCCAGGCGACGGTGGACAAAGGACCGCGTGAAATCCAATATGCTTTGAAGATTAACTTCTAAGCATGTCCTTGCCAACTGGGGTGGGACTTGATTCTGGCAGGTCTCACCCCTTCTTCTTTTTTTCAGGTATGCTTTTTCGGTGACCAGCCTCTGCCGGCGGCGAGTTTTCGGGGTATTCTCCCCTCGCAAAGGAAAGCAATTCGGCGTCACCTGCGGTGGCGTTGCCGTGGCAGTGTTTTTCATAATAGGAGCGGCCGCAGCGCAGACTCAGGCCCCGAGAGCCGCCGCCAAATCAGATCCGACCCACAGGGCAACGTCAGCGAAGAAGCCAGCGGCGGCGGCGAAAACTGAGCCTTCGGCGCAGGAGCGCCTGCAGCAACACTACGACGCCGCCAGAACCTTTCAGCTCAGTGGCGATCAGGAGCATGCCGCCGCCGAGTTTCGCGCCTTCCTGGTGGACGCGCTTCGCGCCTCCGCCAACGCACAGCTTCACCTGAACCAATCGGACAAGGCGCAGCCGCTGTTCGAAGAGGCGTTGCGGCTGGCGCCCGATTCAGGCGCCATCCGCCTCGATTACGCTTCCATGTTGGCGCAGCAGGGAAAGCTAAGCGAAGCACAAGCGCAGTTGGAGAAGATCCTGCAGGCTTCTCCCGATGATGCCAAGGCTAACGCCGTTCTGGGCAGCGTCCTGTTCGACCAGGGAAATTACCAAGCGGCGCGTCAGCACCTGGAGACTGCGGTTGTCGCCACCCCGACCTTTGATGTGGGCTATCTGCTAGGGATCACCTACATCAAGCTGAACGATATGACGCACACCCGTCTGCTGTTCGATGACATGCAGACCGGCCTGGGGGAAACCGCCGCGCTGCATATCCTGTTTGGCCGCGCGTACGGGGAAGGTGAGTGGGAGGCTCTGGATAACGCCATTTTGGAGTTCAAAAAAGCAATCGCCAAGGACCCCAAAGCGGCTCAGGCGCATTACTTCCTTGCCCTGGCCTACCTGATGCGTGATGGCGAGGCGGGTTTTCCCGACGCAGTTCCCGCTTTGCAGGGGGAGGTGAAGATCAATCCCGATGACGCCCGCTCTCATTACCTGCTGGGCTACATCGCCATCAAGCAGCGCGATGCGAAAACTGCGGAAGGCGAACTTCTGCGCGCCGCCGCTCTCGACCCGCAGAATCCCGATCCTTTGATCTATCTGGGAAAACTCTATGAGGAAGCAGGCCGTGATGCGGAGGCCGAGGCCACCATGCGCAAGGCCATCGCACTCACCACCGACGTTTCCCGCAACGAATACCAGATAAATCGCGCGCACTACGTGCTGGGACGGATCTACTTGCGCACGGGCCGCCAGGCTGAAGGCCAGAGGGAACTGGAGGCGTCCAAAGAGCTGCGCAACCGCCTGAATCGACCTGAGGCTGCAAACGATTCCGACAAGGGAAACAGTCCAAACGGCGCGAACACCAAGAAGCTGACCGACCTGGCCAGCTTGTCGCAGCCGAAGACGGCGAGCGGGTCTGGGGCGGCGGTCGCGCACGCGTCGCCGGAGGAGCAGAAGCAAGCCAAGGCATTCATAGAGCAAATCAAGCCGGCCATCGCAGACTCCTATAACAACCTGGGCGTGCTGCTGGCGGGGCAACAACAATATGGCGAGGCGGTGGAATATTTCCGCAAAGCGGGCGAGTGGAATCCCGGGCTTGAAGCGCTGGACCGCAACTGGGGCATGGCTGCCTTCTACGCCAAGCAATATGATCAGGCGGTCATTCCCCTGGGCCGTCAACTGGCCAGTCACCCGGAGGATGTTCGGGTGCGCAGCGTGCTCGGCTTATGCTTCTTCATGCTGCAGGGCTATCCCAAGGTGCTGGAGACGCTCAAGCCAGTGGAGGCGAAGGTTGGCGACGATCCCGGTCTGGGGTACGCGTATGCGGTCTCTCTGGTGAAGACGGGGGAGTACGCGGAGGGAATTCGTCGTTTGAAGAGCCTCGCGCAGGCCAATCCTGACTCGGCAGAGATTCATGTCCTGCTGGGCCAGGCGTTCGCCGATCAGAAGGAAGACGATAATGCGCTGGCGGAATATCGCCGGGCGATAGCTCTCGACCCTAACCAGGCGCAAACGCATTTTCTGGCGGGGTTGGCTTTGATCCGCCAGGGAAGCCCGGCCGAGGCTGCACAAGAATTGCGAGCCGCCCTGAAACTTAACCCCTCCGATGCCGCCACCAAATACCACCTGGCCTTCGCGTTGATCCAGGACCAGAAGAAAAATGAGGCCACTACGCTGCTCGAGGAGGTCATTCGCCAGGATCCGAAATATGCTGACGCCTATTACGAATTAGGCAAGCTGCAACTGGAGCATGGAGACACGAAGTCGGCGATCTCGAACCTGGAGACGGGAACCAGGCTCAGCCCGGATAGCGACTACATCCACTATCAGCTGGCGATAGCCTACCGGCGCGATGCCCGCAGCGACGATGCCGAGCGTGAAATCAAGCTTTACCAGGCCCTCAAGAATCGCCACCGAGGGCGCGATGTTTCGCAGCCCAACTAGTGTGAGGCGCGGTTGCCTCGCGGTGGTGGCGATCGCTCTCCTCTGCCTCGCCGTGTCCGGCTGGGGGCAATCCTCGGCTAACTCTCAGTTGGCTGCCGCACGAGCCGCACTGGGACGAGACGATCTGCCGAATGCGGAAAGGGCAGTCTGGTCCGTTCTTTCGGCTAATCCCAACCAGAGCGAAGCGCTTACGCTGCTGGGAATTATCCGCGGCCGACAGCGGCGGTATGCTGAAGCCGAGGCCGTTTTTAAACGCGTCCTGCAGCTCGATCCCAAGTCATTGGTAGCTTGCCGCAACCTGGCCAATGCGCTGCTTGCGCAGGACAAGCTGGACGAAGCGGTCGAGCAGTACAAGCTGGCGGAGAAGCTGGCCCCCCAGGATCCTGATGTGAAAGTGGAACTTGCCAGACTTTACCTGGGGCGAGGGAATTTTGCGGAAGCGCTTTCTACCGTCGAGGCCATTCCGCGCGATCGCTTTCCCCCGGCTGCCTTGCCGGTCAAGGCCGCCAGCCTCCTCGGCCTGGGCCGGGCTTCCGAGGCTGCGGCCCTCATCGATCGGGCAAAGAACTCTCCCGACACAGGGATGGAACTGGCAGAGGTGTTTCTGGCTGCCAATCGCGCCGATGACGCGCTGAAAGCCCTGAATCTGACAGCGCCAACATCCAAGCGGCTTCCAGCGCACTTCTATTATCTCAAGGGGGAGGCTCTGAAGGCCCAGCGACAGTTTGGGCCCGCGTTGGCGGCTTACCGCCAGTCGCTTGCGCTCGATCCTGGGTCGATTTCAACTCTGCTCGCCATGGCGGAGACCTATGCGGCCCAGGGCCAGCACGCCGACTCCGTGGCCACCCTGGAGCGCGCCCGCACGCTGGACCCCGATTCGCTGCCGGTGCTGCGCCATCTGACGGAGGAAGCCATGGCCGCAGGGCGCAATCTAAAGGCGAAGGAGGCCGCATCGGAGCTGGTCAAGAAGAGTCCCGCCAATCCTGAAGACAAGTATCTGGCTGCGGCGGTGATGCTGCAACAAGGGGAATACCGCTCGGCGACCCAGCTTCTGGAAGACTATGTTGCAGTGCGTCCCAACGAGCCAAAGGCGTATCTGGGATTGGGAATTTCCTACCTGAACCAGTTGCGATATCCCCAAGCCCGCGAGGCTTTGCAGCATGCCCTGCGGCTCGACCCCGGCCTGGCGGAGGCGGAGTACGAGCTAGGCTTGATTTACGCCAAGGAGGGCAATACGCAACTGGCCATCCAGCACCAGGAACGTGCTGTGCAGATGCAGCCGGCATATGCGAAGGCGCTGTTCAGCCTGGGGACGCTCTACCTGGAAAACGGTGAGTTAGAGAAGGCTCTCAGCGCACTTCAGCGGTCCGCTGCTGCGGACCCCGGCTTCGCCAAGACGGAATATGCGTTGGGGCTGGTTCTCAGTAAACTCGGTCGTTCTCAAGAAGCCCAAGTCCACATGAACCGTTACCGCCAGTTCCAAGACGCCGAACGCGAAGCCGCCCAACATGGCAAGACGTCGCAGAGCCCGCAGTGAGAAGACAGGATGAGAGAAAAACTCAATGATGCGGGCGCTCCGAGTCGTACTTTTGCTGGTACCACGCTTTCAGGATGTAGAAGGCCTTCTTCTTTTCTCCGCGGTCAGAGATGAGTCCCTTGCGGTTGTAATAATCCTGAATGCCAGGCAGCAATCGGCGCGGAGATCGGAAATCCATCAGGATCCAGGGACTGGCACCGCGAAGGAAGGCGATCCGGTCAAGCATTTTGACCTGGTGGATGTATAGGTCTTCCTGATAGTCCTCGCTAAAGCGCACGTCGGAATCGGCCCGAAATCCATACGAAGCATCGCCACCGAATTCGCTCATAATGAGAGGCTTGTCGTAGGGCGTCTGCCAAGCGGCACGGTCCGCGTCCTCGGGGGCGCCGTCATACCAGCCGATGTATTCGTTGCAGCCGAGAACGTCCAGGTCGGCACCCAAGGGATCGTCGATAATGCGGGTTGTACTTTCGACCTTACGCGCTTCCAAGGCGGCGCTGATCAGCCTGGTGGAATCCAGAGCGCGTACCGTTTCCACCAAGGAGTGCATGAAAAGGGTGCGCTTATCGGTAATCGGTGTTTCGTTGCCGACCGACCAGATTACGATGCTGGCTCGATTTCTGTCGCGGACGATGCTTTCCGTGAGCTGGGACTTGGCGTTGGCCAGCGCAGCCGGGTTATCCCACTCGATGCTCCAATAGACAGGCACCTCCGACCACACCATGAGCCCCATGCGTTCAGCCATGCGGACCATGTGCTCGTTGTGTGGATAGTGGGCCAGGCGCACGAAGTTCCCGCCCAGTTCCTTCACCCAACCAAGCAGGATGCGTGCATCGTCGTCACTGAAGGCGCGGCCGGAACGATAGGGCGCCTCCTCGTGAATGGATACGCCCCTCAGGAAGACAGGAGAACCATTCAGCAGGATATCGCGTCCGCGAACCTGGATGGACCGGAAGCCAATTTCGTCGGTCACTTTGTCGGAAGCGGTCTCAATTTCCACCTTGTAAAGCTGCGGACTGTCAGGCGACCACAACTTCAGCCCGGCATGGGCAAAGGAAATCTCTGCCATGCCACCGGCATTCGTGGTGACTCTCTTTTCCATCGAAAGGTCAGGAATGCGAACAGTAACCTGTTGCCCGGCACCTGGATTGCTTAACTTGACCCAACCGAAAAGCTGATCGCGAGTTCCCGGTTTCAGCTGAAGGACGTAGTCCTGAATAAATTGCTCAGGCAGCTCCACCAGGTACAGGTCACGCGTGAGTCCACCATAGTTCCACCAATCTGTGGTGAGGGCGGGGACAGCGTCGGCTTTGCGAGCATTATTTACGTAGACAACCACGAAGTTTTCGCCCTCGTGCAGCAGGGTCGTAATCTCACAATCAAACGGTGTGAATCCGCCTTCATGCTCGCAAATCACAGTGCCATTGACGCCGACGCGGGCAATGTAATTGGCCGCGCCGATATACAAGAAAACCCGGGTTTTGGGCCTGGGGTGATACGAGAACGATTTCTCGTACCACACTGTGCCCTCGTAGAAGAACAAGGACTCGCGCTGGGTGTTCCAGTCTCCCGGAACCTTCAGGAGATCACTCCTGTCAAAGTCGTACTCAATGCGATCGCGCCGGGTCTGCGGCTTTGCGTTGCGAAAAAACGGGTTCTGCGAGGGCAGGTGCGTCCGGTAATTGCTGTATCCGACGTCGTAGAGATCGACGATAGCGCGCCACGACCCGTTGAGGGAGATGGTATTGCGATGTTCAACGTTAGTGATAAGAGGGGCAGGTTGCTGCGCCAGGCAGGTGAGAGCTGCCAGAAACTGCAGAATGAGAAAAACGGGTCTTGGGGACATAGTGGGGAAGGGAATGATAGCAGCAAATCTGCTGGGTGGAGTTCCGAAACAAGAAGGCCGGACGTGGGAGGTGTTTCTTCCCTGTCACGGCGCTCTGCCGGGCCTATCGGAAGGGCGGAGAGCGTGAGCGAGCGGGTATCAACAATGGAAAAGGCAGAGCTGAAACGCTATTCCGGAATGGGAGCGTTGGGGCGGACGACTCGGATCTGGTGATCCGTAAATTTCACCGGGATATCTACCACTTGATACTGCGGCATGTGGCATGAGACGCAGTCCTGTTTGGCAGCAGGGCAAGCAGAGCCGGGATGATCGGGGCTGGGAACTCCGGCGGTGACGTGACAGCTCAGGCAACGCGCATCATAGGCGGCTGTGTCCCGCACGAGGGGACGGTGAGGATCATGACATGCCACGCAGGTAATGCGCTTATCGCCCTTGCCCCAGCAGCGGCTATTCTCCAAGCGGTAGGGCTGAAAGCGCAAAGACTTGCTTCCAGGAGCCTCGGCTAGAGTGACATCCCACCAGGTGCGGTGGCAAGCACCGCAATAGTCCACCGAATCAACCGGACTGAGATGGCGAGGGTTCATGATCATGGTGACCCCCTGTTGTTCGATCCAGCCCGATTTCGCAGCAGCAATGTGATTCGCGCCCGGGCCGTGGCAAGCTTCGCAGGTGACACCGGGAATCGCATGCTGGGGATCAAAATGGTCGTTGGTGGTGGCAGCAGTGGTATGGCAGTCAAAGCATCCGCGTACTTCGTTGGAAGAAAGGGGACGCCCGAGCGCCTTATCCAACGACTGGGGAACGGTGTGGGGCTGGTCAACCGTAAAACTGAATTCCTTTGGGTCCGGGTAGTAGGTGAGGGGGACAAGGAGGGTCAGCGGCTGTTTTTCGAAGAACCAGCTTTGTCCCATGCGGATGCCGAAGGACCAACTGAGTGGGCCGGAGATGGTGCGCGCGCCATCGGTCACGGCATAAACCTGGTTGCTGCCGACAGCAGACGTCTGGTAGGTATAGGGGCCGAGGTGGTAATCAAGCGCATGCGCACGCAAGATCTCAGAATCCTGGGCACGTGTGGAAGTACGGGCCATGGCTGATTGCCGTTGCGTCGCGGCAATCGCGGCGTGGCATTCTCTGCAGGCGTCCGGACCAGAGTAGTCCTCAGGGGGCGCGTTGCTCTTCGTTGGCCACCATCCCGGCTTCTGCCGCCGCTCGTGGGTGCTCAGCTGCTCCGCCATGGTGGCCGGACCCTTTGAGGCGATGTTCGGAGGCTGACTGGAAGAGGGACCCTGCGCAGAGGTCATCGAGGTGATGGCGAGCCCGGCAACTAACTCCAGGAATAGAAGAGTGTTGCGGGCCACGTGGTTGTTCATCTTATTCCGTGATGGTCAACTCTGCGGCTTTGCCCTCAGCAGAATCAGGGGCAACCCAAATCTCAATTTTAGCGGGCTCGACCACATTCTTCATGTCGATGTTCCAGAAGGAGAGCTCATCTTTTCCGAGACTGAACTCAACCTGCCTGGATCCGCCCGGCACAAGGGAGATCTTCTGAAAGCCCTTCAGTTCGCGCACTGGACGGGAGACGCTTGTGCCCGTCTCCCGAATGTAAAGCTGGACGACTTCCTCACCGGCCCTGTCTCCGACATTCTTCACTTCCACGGAAGCGCGAAGCGCCGAGCCACCGCCATTCAGGGAGCGGGCGCTGGCGCTTGTGGAACTTAGTGTGACCGGCGAATAAGAGAAGCGTGTGTAAGAGAGTCCGAAGCCGAAGGGAAAGAGCGGGTCATTGGCTTCGTCAATGTAACGCGACTTGTGTTTCTCGTCATTGTTGCGCGGAGGACGAGTAAGGTCGAGACCAGCAGCGGGACGTCCGGTAGGCAGATGATTGTAGTAAAGCGGCTCCTGCCCCGCACTGCGCGGCACCGAAGTAACGAGGCGTCCAGAGAAGTTGGTTTCGCCGAAAAGCGTGCGCACCAGGGCCGGGCCTGCCTGTACTCCCGGGAACCACGCCTCCACAATCGCGGGGACGTGCTCGGCGGCCCAGGTGACGGCAAGGGGACGCCCGCTGAAGAGAATCAGCACGACCGGTTTACCGACGGCAACCACGGTTTCCAGCAACTGTTCCTGGTTCCCAGGAAGACCGAGATAAGCGCGGGAGCCAGCCTCGCCGCTCATCCATTTGCCATTTTCGCCCAAGGCAAGCAGAACCACGTCCGCCTGGCGCACGGCGTGCAGGGCCTCGGAAAAAGCGGGATCAGGGTTATCGTCGATTCCACTTCCCATGGCATAAATGATTTGTTCACCGTGGCTTTGGGCGTATTCAGAAAGTGCAGCTCGAAGGGTGACGGCGTCGCTGGGACTGCCTTTGCCGATCCAGTTGCCAAGCATGTCGAGGCGGTTGTCGGCCAGTGGGCCGATCAGCGCGATGTTGCGCACATTCGTGGCGAGGGGCAGAAGTGGTGTGCCATTGACGGGCTGGTTCCTGAGCAAGACCAGAGACTCTTCGGCAGCGATGCGGGCGAGTTCGACACTGGCGGGATCAAGAGCGGTTGGGGCGGGATGCGATTCATCGACGTAGGGATGCTCGAACAGACCGAGGGCGAACTTAACCCGCAAAACGTTGCGGACGGCTTCATCCAGGCGGGCAAGGGGGACTCGTCCGGAGCTGACCAACTCCGCCAGGTGGGTGAAGTAGAGGTTGGACTGCATGTCCATGTCCACGCCTGCGTTCATCGACTTGCGGGCAGCAGTTGCGCCATCGTTGGCGATGCCATGAGCCATGGTTTCCCGAATGGAAGTCCAGTCGCTGACCACGAAGCCACGAAAGTCCCATTCCTTGCGCAGAATCTCGGTCAACGTGAAATGGTTGGAGCTGGCGGGAACTTCGTTGAGGGAATTGAACGCGCTCATCACCGTGGCCGCTCCGGCCTGGACCGCGGCTTGGAAGGGAGGCAGGTAAACCTGGCGCAGCAGGCGTTCGGGGATCTCTGTGGTGTTGTAGTCGCGCCCGCCTTCGGCGGCCCCATAACCAACATAATGCTTGACACAAGCGGCGATGGAGGTGGGGTTGTCCAAGCGTAAACCCTGATAGCCGCGAACGTAGGCGCGCGCCATCGCCTGGCCCAAGTAGGCATCCTCGCCGGCGCCTTCAATGATGCGGCCCCAGCGCGCATCGCGGGCGATGTCGACCATGGGGGAAAAGGTCCAGCGCACTCCCTCGGCGGAGGCCTCTTGCGCGGCCACGCGAGCGGCCCGCTCAACCAGTTGTGGATCCCAAGTGGACGCCATGGCGAGCGGGACGGGAAAGATGGTGCGATAGCCATGGATGACGTCGAGACCAAAAATCAAGGGAATGTGAAGGCGAGATTTCTCGACCGCGAGGCGCTGGTAGGCGTTGGTTTGGCTGGCGCCGGTGACGTTAAACAGCGAACCGATCTGACCGCGAGCGACCATGTCCTGGTAGTTGGTGCGACCCGAACCTGGCCCCGTCGGCTCGCCGGCGGAGTACTGATTTACCTGACCGATCTTCTCCTCCAGGGTCATCTGCTTAAGCAGCGCCTCGACACGAGAGTCGATGTCGGGGTTAGTGAGCGCAGCGGGTGCATTGTGACTGCCGGCGACGCCGTTGGTGGCAGATTGAGAGAAAAGGGGAGTCGAGGAAAAGGAAATCGCAAGAGACAGGGAGACAATCATGCAGCATCGGAGAACGAACCTGGCACGTAGCATCGAATAGGCTCCAGTAGATTCTGGCCTCGACAACCATCCGAATCGGACGCTCACGAGTGCTCGTAGAAACGGAAGAACAGCGATTGCCTGGAAACGGGCTGACTCTTATCCGTGAGGGTCGCCATCTGTTGGCGACTGAGCGGTGTGAATTCTCGCGCCAGTGCAACATTTTCCTCGAGCTGAGCGGTGGAGTCGCAGCCGATGATGACGGTACTGACGGGCAGGGAGAGAGCGTAGTACATCGCCTGACGCATGGTTAAAGTACCGGGCGTCGGCGCCAACACCATGCCTTCCCACATGTGTTTCTGCTTGTCGATCGGCGGCGGGGTCCAGGTGGAGAGGATACGCCCGCGCGCCGGCACCTTCATCCCGACAATACCCATTTGTTTCTCGACGGCCAGGGGCAGCAATTGATCCGAGAAGCTGTAGTGGTGGGGGTCGGCAGCGTTGACAGCCATCAGAATGGTGTCGAAGGGGTAGCGATGGATGGCTTCGATGAGCGGCTCGGGCCGGTAATGTCCGGTGATGCCCAGGAAGCGCACGATTTTTTGCTCGCGAGCCTGAAGCAAGGCATCCATGGCGCCGCCTTTCTTGAAGATCTTGTCGATTTCGCGCATGGTCCCAATATCGTGCAGCTGCCAAATGTCGATATGGTCGGTTTGCAGCAGTTTCAGCGAGGTCTCGAGCAGACGCATTGAACCGTCGCGGGTGCGATCAATTGTTTTGGTCGCGAGAAAGGTCTCGGCCCGCCGGCGTCTCATGACTTTGCCGATGTATTGCTCGCTCCAACGCTCAGGCCCACCGTATATGGAAGAGGTGTCAATGTAATTGACGCCGAGATCCAGAGCCTTCTCGATGATGGGTACCGCCACCTCCTCGTTATGTGGGAGCTCGAGGGAAGCCTGGCCGCCAAGGCTGAAGATGCCGACTCTGCAGCCAGTCTTACCGAGATTCCGAGTAGGCATGGCATCACTTCGCGGCGAATCGGCGGGTGGCGCGGGTGCCGCGCTCGCCACCTTCGGAAAAGCGGACGAGCCGATTACTGCGGCGGTCATCGCGCCACTTGCTTTGAGAAATGTCCGTCGGTTGCTGCGGGTTGGCTTATCAGCCTGGTCTTTACTCACGGTTTCCTCCACGAGGCTCGAAAGCTCGAAAAACAATGCCGCATTTCCACGGCTCACGTCAATTCGTCAGGCCTTGCGCGGCTGCCCGGTGAAGCGAGGGGATGCGACCTTTCGAGAGTCACATCTCCCACCAGGTCTCCTGCCCTGGCAATCGTCAGGGTAGCTGGAGATCAAGGGCGTAGATCTCCTGAGTGCTGATGCCGGATTCGATAAGCTGCACCAACTGGCAGTCCTTCCCAAATTGGGCTGAATACCGCGGATGCCGTGACAGGCTGTGAAAAACATCACGAGTAGATTGCGTCGAGAGGGCTATGGTGGAAGCGTAGCCAGAGTTCCCATTTTGGCGCGGGCAATCACATCTGTGATGAGGCGCTCGCACGAGCCGGCGGGAACTCTGTCTCGCAGAGATTCGTAGGTAGGGTCATGAGGCGATTTGCGGACACCTTCAGCCAGGTGATGCGTGCCATCTCGGCACACAAACTGCGCGCCTTTCTGACCATGTTTGGGATTGCCTGGGGCGTTGGGTCGCTGCTGCTGCTGGTTGGACTGGGCGAGGGTTTTCGCGCCGGAACCAAGAAGAACCTGTCCAATTTCGGCGAAGACTACATGCACATTTACAACGGGCGAGTGCCGGCGGTTGCCGGCAGCCAGCTTTCGGCGCGCCAGTACTACCTGAACTACCAGGATTATGTGGACATTCGCAACTCGCCGCACGTGCGGAACGCTGCGCCCATCATCTATCGCGGCGATCTTCGGCTGGTGAGCGAGTATGGCAACAGCAACGGCTACGTGGATGGGTCGGAGCCGCAGTTCTACGACATTCGCCGGCAGACGATCGATCAGGGGCGCTGGCTCAACTGGGACGACGAGCGCCAGCATCACAACGTGTGCGTGATCGGCAGCGAATTCGTGCGCATATTGTTCCCCGGCCACCCGGCGGTAGGCAGCCGGATCCTTATCAATGGCGTGCCGTTTGAAGTGATTGGCACCATCCAGAAGCTGGGTCATGGAAACAACGCCGATCTGAACATGCGTCTGATCATGCCTTACAGCACGATGTTGATGTACTTCCCCATGCAGGGAGCAGGCAACGAGAACGCGGTGAAGTACGTGGTCTACCAGCCGATTACACGCGAACGCCACGACGAGGCGAAGAAAGCCGTGCGCCGGATCGTCGCCAAGAACCACAACTTCGATCCGGAGATGCCGGACGCGTTCGATGATTGGGACTCCATCGCCACGGTGGAAATGATCGGCAGAATCTCCGACGCCATGGATACCTTTCTGGGGGCGGTCGGACTGGTGACGCTGGCTCTTGGCGCCATGGGAGTGGTCAATATCATGCTGGTGTCGGTGGCCGAGCGTACCCGCGAGATCGGGTTGCGCAAGGCCCTGGGCGCCACCCGCAGCAGTATCCTGTTCCAGTTCTTCTTCGAAGGAGTGATGCTTACCGCGATCAGCGGGGCCTTCGGCGTGCTTGCGGCTTATGGCGCGACCAGGCTCTTTGGACTTGCGCCACCGATCGATGGATTCGAACTACCGCATATTTATCCGGCGACCGCCGCGCTGGCCATGATAAGCCTGGCCACGGCGGGCATTGTGGCGGGACTCTATCCCGCGCGCCGGGCAGCCCTGCTCACGCCGGTGGAGGCGCTTCGTCAGGAGTAAGGGGATGATCCAGGCGAAAGACTTGGTCACGGAAGTTTATGGGTCACTCCGCCATAACCGGCGGCGAAGTGCGATCACCATGCTGGGCATGGCCTGGGGAATCGCCACGGTGGTGCTGCTGCTGGCTTACGGCACAGGTTTTTCTACCGCCATCATCAGCATCTTCAAGGCATACGCCAGCATGCAGGCGATGGGCATCGCGGGGGGACGCACCTCCATGCAGGCAGGAGGAAACAAGGCGGGAACCAGAATTCGCTTAACCAAAGATGACATTGATCGTGTGGTGACCAATGTGCCGCAGGTCATCCGCATCACTCCGGAGTCGTTCTACAACGCTTCCGTCAACTACGAGGGGCGCTCCTATACCTGGGACGTGCACGGAGGGAATCCGCATCTGCAGCAAATTCAGAACTTGCAGATAAACTTCGGCCGCTTTTACGGCCCCGAGGATATGCAGTTGCGAGCGCGTGTCTGCGTGCTGGGCTCAGAAGCGAAGGAGAAGCTGTTTTCCGGCCGCTTCCCCTTGGGAGAAAAGATTCGCATCAACGGCATCCCTTACGAAGTGATCGGAGTGCTGAGGCCCAGGCCGCAGGAGGGGGATAACAACATCAACCGCGTGGTGTACATCCCATTTCCGACGCTGAGCGACTTTCGCGATACCCGCTA
>DATHDM010000353.1:0-19765 GCA_035319065.1 Terriglobales bacterium | reverse complement strand
CTTGGCGAGACCCCTGGTCCCACCCGGCAATTCGATTCCCGTCTGCGACCCGAACCCATAGGCCCGGATATAACGATCCAGGCGGTCCTCACCCAGGCGCATTCCCAGCTTGATGGCCCCCACGTCGCTGGACTTGGCGAGAATCTGCGAGACCGTCAGCAGTCCCAGGCGCTCGTGATCGCGGATTCTCATCCCACCCACAATGATCGACCCCATCTGGCAGTCAATCACCTCATCGGGGGTTGTCAGCTTTTCTTCCAACGCGGCCGAGATGGTCACCAGCTTGAACACCGAACCCGGCTCGTACACGTCACTCACCGCGTGATTTTTCAGCGCAGCGGGCGAGACCTTTCTAGCGTTGGGATTAAAGGTTGGCCGGTTCGCCAGCGCCAGTATCTCCCCGGTTCGGGGATTCTCCACCACCACCGTACCCGCCTCGGCTCTGGTCTCCGCCATCGCCGTCTCGAGTTCGCGCTCGGCGATGTACTGGATCTTCTCGTCGATGGTAAGGACGATGCTCTCACCCGCCTCCGGCTGACGTTCCACCCTGCCGAACTTTCGACGTCGGGCATCCATGGAGACCACCATGGTTCCGGGCCGTCCACGCAGCTGGCTATCCGCAGCATGCTCGATACCGCCCAGACCCTCGTCGTCCAACCCCACGTAGCCCAGGACCTGGGAAGCCATCTCCCCCTTGGGGTAGTAGCGCTTCGATTCGGGCGTAAAGTAGATGCCGCGGAGATTCAGAGCGTGCACGCGATTGCTGACCTCTGGATCCAGCTTGCGAGCTACCCAGGCAAAACTATGGGATGACTTGAAGCGCTCCAGCAGCTCGTCCGCGTCCACGTTCAGGATCTTGGCCAGAAGACGCGCAGCCATTGCCTGATCGGGAATTTCGCTGGGAACGGCGAAGACTGAATCTACGTTGACCGACATGGCCAGCTCGTGGCCGTTGCGGTCGTAGATGATTCCGCGGCGCGCGGAAAGCTCTACGGTACGCTGCTGTTGGCGCTGCGCCCGTTGCACGAACTCGCCGTAGTCAACGACTTGCAGCTGGACCAAGCGGAAAACGACCAATACAAGCCACAGTAATAGAGCGGAGCCGAGGAAGTAGAGACGCCTGCTTGCGCCGTCCTGAAGAGAGGAACTGACCGCTGCCATCGCCGCCCCGCGAGAACTGGGGCTTTTGCCCTGCCCCGGCTCGGCTGGAAGAAGCTTCCGCACTGCCGCAAAGATTACGCCACCCAGATAGAGAGATGGCGGCTGCCAGCCGCCATCTCCGTCAGCACCGACAGGGCGCTGCCTGCTTGGTTGGTCCGCAAGCACGTGCAATCCAGACTGCGTTTGCGCCTGTTGAATGCCGTGCTACGGGCCGTTTCGCCCGCCGGACCAAGCTTGAGAAATCTGCACGGGCAACTGCCCGCAATCGCACGCTCGAAAATATCGCCTAGGGCGTGGCAGAAATCACCACTACATGCGCAGCCCTCGCCATGATTTGCCCGGAGTTCTCCCCGGCGCCGGGCTCCAGCCGTAAGACCTGGCCAGCCTGCGGAACCTGCAGCCCCATCTGGTGGGCTATGGCGTCGATTCTCTCCGGATCGCGCAGCCGGGCCTCCTCCAGGCGAAGCTGCCGGTTGCCTTCCACCAGCATGTCCCGCTGTGCCTTCATCGCCTCGATGCGATAGCCGTATTCGATCGCCGTAAAGTGCTGCCAGGCATAAATCATCACCATGGCAAACATCACGCCCAGAGCCACGGTCAGCATGCGCAATTCCCGTTTGCGATGCGGATCATCCACCTTGACCAAGCGCGAGTTGTCGATGGTCTTGGGGAAATAGATCTCAGGCGTGCCGTACCAGGAGCGCCGTGAGGATGCGTAGATCTGTTGGTTGCGAGTCGAGCCTGCCAGCGCTCCCGCCCCCATCTATGCCACTCCAACCAGTTCGGCGTTGGCCTGAGCCATTTCATACAGGAAGCCAGGCATCAGCTCCACCGTCGGCTCCTCCACCGGAAGTGCAGCCGCCACCCCCGCTGATCGCGCGTGGCGCTCGGCCCGAACTACTGCATCGAACAGCTCGTCAATCGTCGTGCCCTGAAACATTGCAACCACCTCCAGGTCCCAATTCCTACCCGCAGAACCCACCACTAAAACCTTCCCGGGCGGCATCGTGAATGGAAGGATTGTTCTTCATTCGCCCTGTTTTCTGAGAGGCGATGCCGCCCAGGAACTCTGAGGCGCTTCGCGGGCTCTTTCAGCCACGCTGCTGCCTTCTTTCAACTGCACGTGCAGGCCGCCTGCTCCCCGCTGTGGCGCGTCCTGCTTCAATCCGTTCCGCCGCCCGTAGCTTGGCGCTGCGACTTCTCGGGTTGCGGCTTATTTCTTCTGCGCTTGCGGTGACCGGCTTCTTCGTCAATGACCGGTATATCCCCGCCTGCACTCCGCTGCGGATCGCGTCCTTTACGATCCGATCTTCCAGTGAGTGAAAGCTGATCACCACCAGCCTCCCATTCGGCTTGAGCACCTCGGGCGCGCGCTCGAGCATCGCCTTGAGGTCCTCCAATTCGCGGTTTACGTAAATTCGGATTGCCTGGAACGTTCGCGTCGCTGGATGAATGCGCTCAGATTTCATTGGCCGGGCCACGGCCGATATCACCTCCACCAATTGCTTGGTGTTGCGAATCGGCCGCGACCGGACAATGGCTCTGGCGATTCTCCGCGACCTCCTTTCCTCACCGAATTCGTAAATCACGTCGGCGAGCTCGCGCTCGTCGAGCCGATTTACCACTTGTTCAGCGGTTATCAGGGACCCTGGATCCATCCGCATATCCAGAGGCCCTTCCGCCTGAAAACTGAAGCCGCGGCTCGCGTCTGCCAATTGCGGCGAGCTCACACCCAGGTCAGCCAGCAGCCCATCTACCTCGTTATTGCCCACCAGTTCTGGCAATCTGACGAATGACCCCACCTCCAACCGTATCGCGGGCCAATCGTCTTCCCTCCCTGCCGGCGGCTCGCTCAGCTTCCGGCGCGCTCGTTCTACGGCTGCCGGATCCTTGTCGATTCCGATCAGCCGCCCCTCGCGCCCCAATCGGCTGGCGATTTCCAAGCTGTGACCGCCCAGGCCCAGCGTGGCGTCTACATAGGTCCCGCCCCGCTGGACGGCTAAGAATTCGATCGCTTCCTGTAAAAGAACTGGGACGTGGCTGAATTCCGCTGCTGCCATCCCTTGCTCAGCCCGTCTGCCCCTGGGGGCCGTCCTAGATACCTAGATCGTCCAGCGCCTTCTGATCTTCGGCGGTGAAGCCCTGCTCCACCTCTGCCTTTACAGCTTCCATGCTCTGGACTTCGAGATGGTTCAGGTAGCCCATCACCGCCACATCACCCTTCAGTTGCGCCGACTCCCTCAACAACTGGGGAAGCAACAGCCGCCCCTGACCGTCCATCTCCGCCACTTGCCCGTAGTAGTTCGTTACCGTGAGGAACTTCTTCTTCGAGGGATTGAAGTTGGAGAGCGCTGCCAGTTTGCGCTCGATCGCATCCCACTCCTCGAAGGGATATATGTGAGCAACCTTCCCATCCTGCGAGGTGATGTAAAATCGCACTCCGTACTTTTCGTCGATCACCCGCTTGAAGTCGGCGGGGACCTTTAATCGCCCCTTTTCGTCCACGCGGGTTGGGTGATTGCCGCGAAACATAGCTTCTGATCCGGCGTTTCGGGTGCTTGCTTCTTATCCTGGCGGCCATCAGACCGGCCAAGGAGGCCAAAGTGGCGACAATTTCGGTGGAATCTTCCAAGTCTTTCGGGCTGATTTCGGGTGTCTTTGTACTCATTCCACCTTCGCCCAGGCTCGCTCCACTTTTGCAAGAGGAGTAGCCTACGTCATCCACTTTTGACCACTTTTGACCACATCCTACGCCTAAACTGCATGGTGTCAATAAGTTTTTTGCAGGTCTGCATGCTCTAGAGGACATGACCTCGCAAACCGCCAGAGCTAGTGGGAATCAAGAACGATAGCCACGACAGGTTGCGTTTACTGGCATGGTTCGCGACCTAGAACCGGCTCATTCAGCAAGATTTGCGCCGGCATCCCATGCTGGAAGGCGGGCGGGGGGATTCTCACCAACAATCACGGTCAGCAAATCGCCCGCGAGACAGGCAGCCGAGGTCAGTCGCGGCGCACCTTCGTCACTTTCATCGCGCACGAAATTTGAGCTACATTGCGGGCATGGCCAGCCAGATCACCTGCGGCATCTGTGAACTACCCGAAGAGAAATGCCTTTGCGAGAAATACTGCTCGCTCTGCCTTGGGTATCACCAGGTGCGGCTGTGCAACGACCAGCGGTACTACTGCCTGGAATGTCGGGAAGCCTGCGACATGCTGGCAGTGGGCGCGGTAGGCAGGAGCTGATCGCGCGCGCTATCATCGATCCTATCAAGCACCGGATTCGATGAACCGCCGCACTCCACTGCTAACCACGCCTGACCTCCAGATCAGCCGTTTCGATCATCCCCCCGGTTTCGAACATCGTGATCCCGGAGACGAGGTCTGTGACAGCTACGAGGTCAGCTTCGTCGAGCGGGGCGGATTTCACGTTGTTGCCGGCGGACGAACCTGGCAGCCCGCAGCGGGAGACATGTTTCTCACTTCCCCGGGGCTTCGCTACCGCTGCTACCACGCCGAGGCCTTCCCCGGCGACGTCTGTCTCACTATCTCCTACCGAGACGCACTGAAGCCCAGTCGCGAACCGGCGCTGACTTCATTCGCCGGGCGGCCGCCGATCGTCACCGGGGACAACCGCCTGGCATATCTGCATTGGCGTCTCGCCACCGCCCTGGCTGCTCCAGAGTTTGCCATGACTGCGGAGACGATCGCGCTCGACGTCCTGGCTGCTCTCGCCGCACCCCGAGGGGCTCACCGCCGCTACCGCTATGCGCAGTTGGTCTGGTACGGGGAGAGAATTCAGGCAGCCAAGGAAATTCTCACCAGACGTGCAACCAGGAACATACGCTTTCGCAGCTGGCGCGCTCGGTGGGGATGAGCACGTTTTGTTTTGCGCGCGTTTTCGCGGAAATGATCGGGGTTCCGCCTCACCGGTACCTCGTTCGCCTCCGCCTCCAGGCGGCTGCTCAAAGATTGCGGGAAGGGGCTTCGGTTACCGAGACATGCTATGCCGTTGGCTTCCGCAACCTCAGCCACTTTATCCGCTGTTTCCGCCGGCGATTTGGCGTTCCGCCCTCACGCTATCGCCAGAAACCCGTCAACTGATCCCTCATCCCGCAAAGAGCAAGGAAGCGCAAGCTACACTGTCTCCGACAGTGCAGATTGGACGCGGAGGTGTTGCATGCGTCTTCTGCTGATCACGGTGGTTCTTGCGGGCCTCGCTCTGATGATGAGAGATCTGAGCCCAGTGCTGATTGCGGGCAACGCCGCTCCCAGACCGTCAACTCTTACCAGCGCGGAGCGGGAGTCTCTGCTGAAGAGTCGCGAAGCCGTCTGGCGGGCGTGGTTCGCCAATGATCGCGCATCGCTGGAGTCGGCTCTGCCGCCGGAAACGATTGCCATCAATAATGGCGAACTGGCCTGGCAAAATCGCTCCGAGGTCATCGAGAGCGCCGAGCAGTTTGTGAGTTCGGGCGGCCAGTTGGTCCGTCTGTCGTTCCCTCGGACGGAGATCCAGCGGTATGACGACGTTGCGATTCTCTACAGCAAGTTTGAATTCGAAACCGATGTTCACGGCCGGCGCAATGTGCAATCCGGACGCGCCACGGAGGTCTTCTTGCTCCGCGATGGACGCTGGCTGAATCCAGGCTGGCACCTGGATTCTGGAAAATGACCGGCGCGAGTAGCGCTGCGGCAGGATGGAAGCCGCCGGCGATCCGCTTTCAGCCAGTCACGACTGGTTGCTGGGGCGAACTGGCAGAGCTCTTCGGTCCGCGTGGCGGCTGTGGCGGCTGCTGGTGCACCTGGTGGCGCCTGGCGCCTGCCGAGTGGAAAAAGAATAAAGGCGAAGGAAACCGCAGAACGCTCCGCCAGATCGTCGATGGCGGCCGTCCCGCCGGCATTCTGGGATCACAGGGTGGAAGCCCAATCGCCTGGTGCGCCTTGGCTCCTCGGCAGGACTATCCCCGGCTGGCCGCTTCGCGCATTTTAAGGCCGGTGGACGAGCAGCCGGTCTGGTCGATCACCTGCTTTTTGGTTGCCAAGGGATGTCGACGCCAGGGCCTCACCGTGGAACTGCTCAAAGCCGCGATTTCGTATGCCCGCGGCTGCGGCGCCCGCCTTCTCGAGGGTTATCCCATCGAGCCGAACAAGAGAGTGGCTGATGTGTTCGCCTTCACCGGGTTGGCGTCGGCGTTTCGCAAGGCAGGATTCACTGAGATCGCTCGCCGCTCCCCAACCCGGCCCATTATGCGCTACGTCCTCGGCGAAGAGTGATCGGCCAACCGCACACCCGGGTAGTGCGCCGGCGAAACTGCACCCTCTACTAAATTACAACCGCTTCCTTATACTCCCCAAACACGTTGCGCAGCCGGTCGGAGATTTCCCCGACCGTGGCATAGCTCTCCACGGCATGAATGATGTGAGGAAGCAGGTTGTCCCCGGTTCGTGCGGCGTTTTCAATGTTGGCCAGCGAATCGTTCCAGGGTCCGGGGTTGCGCTTGGCGCGCATAGCCCGGATGCGAGCGACCTGATTGCGCTCCAGCGATTCATCGATGCGCAGGATCGGCACGGGCGTCTCCTCTTCCAGCCGAAAGCGGTTCACGCCCACCACTACCTGCTCCAGCCGTTCCACCGACTGCTGGTAGTCGTAGGAAGCATTCTGTATTTCCTGCTGCACGAATCCGCGCTCGATGGCCTTCAGCATTCCGCCCAGCGCCTCGATTTTCTTCAGGTATTCCTGGGCGCGCTTCTCGATTTCGTCAGTGAGCGATTCCAGGTAGAAGGAGCCGGCCAGGGGATCGATGGTCTGGCTGACGCCCGATTCGTAGGCGATGATCTGCTGCGTGCGCAGCGCGATCCGCGCCGCCTGTTCGGTGGGCAGCGCCAGCGCCTCGTCGAAAGAATTGGTGTGCAGCGACTGTGTCCCTCCCAGCACCGCGGACAACGCCTGCAGCGCGGTGCGCACGATGTTGTTCTCCGGCTGCTGCGCGGTCAGCGAGGAACCCGCGGTTTGGGTGTGGAAGCGCAGCACCCACGACTTGGGATTGGTGGCGCGGAAGTGTTCGCGCATAATGCGCGCCCACATGCGGCGGGCTGCCCGGAACTTCGCCACTTCCTCCAGAAAATTGCTAAACGACGCGAAGAAAAACGACAGCCGTGGAGCAAATGTATCCACGTCGAGGCCGGCATCGATGGCAGCTTGCACGTAGGTCATGCCGTCGGCGAGGGTAAAGGCGACCTCCTGTACCGCCGTGCAGCCCGCCTCCCGCATGTGGTAGCCGGAGATGGAGATGGTGTTCCATTCCGGCACCTGGGCATTGCAATAAGCAAAGATGTCGGTCACGATGCGCATGGCCTGTTTCGGGGGGTAGATGTAGGTGCCGCGCGCGATGTATTCCTTCAAAATGTCGTTCTGCACGGTGCCGGAGAGCCGGCGGACGTCGCTTCCCTGCCGGCGCGCCACCGCAATGTAAAGGGCAAGCAGGATGGCCGCTGTGGCATTGATGGTCATCGAAGTGGAGATCTTCTCCAGCTTGATGCCATCAAACAGGCGTTCCATATCTTCGATGGAATCGATGGCGACTCCGACTTTTCCCACCTCGCCGGCTGCCAGCGGACTGTCGGAGTCGAGCCCAATCTGCGTAGGCAGGTCGAAGGCGATTGAGAGGCCCGTGGTTCCCGCCGCCAGCAAGTACTTGTAGCGTTTGTTGGATTCCTCCGCGTCGCCCATGCCCGCGTATTGGCGCATCGTCCACAGGCGCCCGCGATACATGGTGGGCTGCGCGCCCCGGGTAAAGGGATACTGCCCCGGAAAACCCGCGTCGCGGGCATAGTCCCAGTTGGCCAGATCTGCGGGGGTGTAGAGCGGCTTAACTTCAATCTGGGAGGTAGTCTTTACCTCTGGGAGGGCTTCCCTGCGGGCTGGTTTGTCCGTCTGGACTCCGGCTGCGGGATCACTCTTGACTCGTTCAGTCACGGTTCGACCTCGTCGATGATCTCCGCCCGGCCCGCACAAATGCGCTGACGGCAAAATAGCCAAACACCAAGGCAAACCCGCCCACCAACGCTACCTTGCCGGCTCCGACCCTATTCTCCGCATAGAACCGGTACTCGCGGTAGCAGGCAATGGCCCCGATCAGCGCGAATACAAGGAAGAATACACCTGTCAGCTGGTGCCAGAGAACGCCCAACACGCGGCCGAACGAACGCAATAGCGCGCTCCCGCCCTCGTACCCGGCCCGCAACCAGCGGTTTTGCTGCGCCTTCCTTCCCACCACGCGGCCCACCGCCCGGTATTTGCGCTGCGTGGATAGTTCCACCATTCGACAAATTCTAGCAGTCCGGGAAAAGCCCGGATCTCCCATTTCGCTCAATGAATTGGGCGGGCCTTCCCGAAGCTGATTCCAGGATCGCCAGCCCTCTGGGACCAGCTTAAGCCGTTTCGTTTAACCCTGTGGATTAGGTCGTTGGGAGAATTACCAAAGTGCACGTTCGCATTTATCCTCTCCGACTAAAGAGCTTCCGGCACAGCATGGCTGGACACATCAAGGAGGATTCAAATCATGCGCAAAGCCATATCGGCGGCGGCCTTGGTGCTGACGTTAGTCGCCCTGTCGTCGCTGGCATCAGCCCAGGGCCTCACAGACGTTTACTGGGTAAATTATTTCTCCAATCGGTATTCACCCACGGCCGTGCTTGCGGCCATCGACATTTACGACCAGACGGTTCGCGTCATCAACCCCGGCGAACAAGGAACGCCTTTGTCCAGTAAGCAGGGGACGGTTTGCGCTGATTTCTATGTTTTCGACGACAACCAGGAAATGAGCGAGTGCTGCGCTTGCCCGATCACTGCTAACGGCCTGCTTATCCTGTCGATCAATCGCGAGCTCAACGGCAACCCCCTGAGCGGGTTTCCGGCTCCCCTAAATGGCGTGATCAAGCTCGTGTCCGATAATCGCGCCAACTGCGACCCGACCAGCCCGGTTCCCACTTCGGATCTGCGGGCTTGGGCCACGCACCTGCAGGCCCCTGACGGCTCAAGACTGGTCACCACGGAAACCGAATTTGAGCCGGCTGCCCTGCAGCAGGACGAATTATCCTTCCTGGGCACTGCGTGCTCGTTTGTTCTGTTCCTGGGGAGCGGCCAGGGCTCTTGCAGTTGCGGTTTAGAGTAACCGGTCCCCGCGCCCTTTGCCGGTGCGGCGTTGCGCGCTACTTCGTCGCAGAGCTAAGCGACTACAAACAGAGCGGCGACCTGAGGGTCGCCGCTTTTGCTTTCTCCTGCTCGAACTTCTTCCCTTGAGAAGCCGCAGTGTCACGAGCATTCCGCGGCGGGAACTCGTGGACCGGGGCGCGCGTCCGGCCCGTCTGCACTCTCGGCTCCCTTGACCTCCGGTGGCTGGGGCTGTGCTAGTATCTTCCGTTCTCTTCAGGGGCGGCGGGGCTGCCCCGCAGCGTAACGGGAGATTCCTCATCGCCTGAGCGCTTTGGAACCGTATGAGAGACACACTCGGAGTTTTGCTGGCGGGCGGAGCCGGAGAGCGCCTCTATCCGCTCACGCGCGACCGCGCCAAGCCGGCCGTCACCTTCGGCGGGATCTATCGCATCATCGATATGACCCTGTCGAACTGCATCAACTCCGACCTGCGCAAGGTGTACATCCTCACCCAGTACAAGGCTTTATCTCTTAACCGGCACATTCGTGAGGGCTGGAACATCGTGGCACGTGAGCTAGCCGAGTTCATTGAAATCCTCCCGCCCATGAAGCGGGTCAGTGAGAACTGGTACCTGGGGACAGCCGATGCGGTGTACCAGAACATCTACTCCATCGGCTCCGAGCAGCCCAAACATGTGCTCATCCTTTCCGGCGACCACATCTACAAGATGAATTACAGCCTGATGCTCAAGCAGCATCAGGACGCCGGGGCCGACATCACCCTGGCCACAATCCTGATCGAGCCCAGCGAGGCCTCCCGCTTCGGAGTGGTGGAGATCGACCGCGACGGCCGCATCGTCGGCTTCCAGGAGAAACCCAAGCAAACTGACATTCGTTCGCCCTACAACCCGCGCATGGTCTCGGCGTCTATGGGGATTTACATTTTCAACACCGACGTGCTGATTCCCGTACTCCTGAAGGACGCCGAGGATCCCAACTCCAGCCACGACTTCGGGCACGACATCCTTCCAAAGATGGTGAACGATTACCGCCTTTTCTCTTTCAACTTCATCGATGAGAACAAGAAGGAAGCTCTTTACTGGCGGGATGTCGGCACGCTCGATGCCTACTACGAAGCCAACATGGATTTGGTGGCGGTTTCACCCGTTTTCAATCTCTACGACAACGACTGGCCGCTGCGCACTCACCAGCGCCAGTACCCGCCCGCGAAATTCGTGTTTTCCGAAGCCGGCCGCACCGGCACGGCGCTGGACTCCATCGTCTCCGCCGGATGCATCGTCTCCGGCGGCACCGTTCGCAGCAGCGTGCTCTCCCCCGACGTCCGCGTGAACTCCTACGCCGAAGTGGACTCCAGCATCGTTTTCAGCCACGTCAACATCGGCCGCCATTGCCGGATCCGACGCGCCATCCTCGACCGCGATGTGCACGTTCCCGAAGGCACCGTCATCGGCTACGACACCGAAGCTGACCGCCAGCGCTACTTCGTCACCGACTCGGGAATCACCGTAGTTACCCGCGACTACTCGCTCTTCGAGAGCCCGGTCACCGTGGATTACTTCACCTCCGAGTGAGGGCGGGCGCGGGCAGTCGAACTGCACGGCGTTCTGTGCCCGGTTTCTTTCCGCCCCGTTTCCGATTTTGGAGTTGTGCACCTGGCTTGACCCGTCCTGGTTACCGACAATCCCAATCTGCACTGGTACAATCCCCTTTTCCGTCATCGTGATCCCCGAACTTTTAGCTCCATCGGTCCGTACCTAAAGACTTGGAGACGGTAGCCTTACAGCAGGAGTACGGGGAGAGGCCGCGGGAGCTCCGGTTGGACGACGCCCAAGTCGTAGCATCTCTCATTCGCCGATGTGTGTCTGGCGACAGCGTCGCCTGGGAAGAGATTGTCCGCCAGTACCATCGCCGGATCTATAACATCTGCTATCGCTTCACCGGATCGCCGCACGACGCCGAGGACCTTACCCAAGAGGTCTTCATCAAGATCTATCGCACCCTGAGCAGTTATGAGGTGGACCGGGGATCGTTCATGACCTGGGCCACTACCGTCACCCGCAACCTGCTGGTGGATCACTTCCGCCGCAGCAAGCAGGACCGAGTGACCGATTCTATGGACTCGGCTCCCGCTGAACACGAGGATGCTCCCACCCTGGGGGAACGGCTCTCAGACCCCGGCCTGTCGCCCGACCAGCGCCTCCAGCGGCGGGAAACCCAGGAGATGGTGCAGCGGGCGATCCAGAGGCTCTCCCCTGAGCTTCGGGAGGCAGTGATTCTAAGGGACTTACAGGACATGGGCTACAAGGAAATCGCCCAGGCTCTGCACGTCCCCGAGGGCACGGTCAAGTCCAGGATCAATCGGGGAAGAATGGAACTAGCACGGCTACTTTCACGTACTTATAGGCAGGTAATGTGATGCGAGGCGAAGTCCAGAACGGAATGCAGTGCCAGGAGTTCGACGCTTTGATGTCGGACGCCCTCGATGGGGTGCTGACCGGCACGCCGCTGATGCGTTTCGAGGCTCATCGCAGCCAGTGCTCCAATTGTGCCGCGATGTTCGCCGAAACCATGAGCGGCCTGAACTGGCTGAAGGCCCTGCCGCAAGTGGAACCTCCGTCGGACATGGTCCGCCGCATCGTGCAGGCCACCAGTTCCCCAGGTTTGGCGGTCGCGGAACCTGGAGCTGCCCGCACAGGCTGGACCGAGCGCCTGCGTGAGATGGCAGTTCCCTGGCTGCGCCCTGCCATCAGAACGGTGATGCAGCCACGCTTTGCCATGTCGTTTGCCATGGCATTCTTCTCGATTTCGGTAATCTTGAACCTGGCCGGGTTCCGGGCGAGCGATGTCCGCCACCTGGATCTGCGGCCGAGCACCATGGTCCGCAGCTACTACGAGACCACGGGAAGGTTGGTGAAATATTACGAGAATATCCGTTTCGTGTACGAGATCGAGACCCGCGTGCGCGAGTTGAAGCGCGCCACGGTGCCGTCGGAGCAGACTCCGGCGAAAGAACCTGATCGCAAAGATGAGCACAAATCGGGCGAGCCAGACCAGAAGCGCTACCAGAACTACAGCTGGGAAGAATCTCAGCCGGTGATGGCGTATCAGCTAGGACCAGGCCCCAGCGACGATCTTGCGATCGAAACCAGGAGATTCTCATGAACTGCACAGTTCATCCCGAGAGTGCAGCAACTGCGTACTGTCGAACCTGCGGCAAGCCACTGTGCGATGCCTGCAAGCGCACCGTCAAAGGTGTGATCTATTGCGAGGACTGCATCGCACACCGCCTGGGCGACACCATTCCTGCCGGAACGCCGGCGGAAAGCGCGCCGGTGGGCGCTCCCTATCCACCGCGAACGCGCGGCGTTCCCAGTCCGGGGCTGGCGGCAGTGCTGGGATTCATCCCCGGCGTTGGCGCCATGTATAACGGCCAGTTCATCAAAGCCCTCATTCACGTCCTGATTTTTTGCACCCTGATCTGGATGGCCGATCACGGGGGCGGTGTCTTCGGCGGCCTCTTAATCCCGTTCTTCATTTTCTACATGGTCTTCGATGCCTACAAGACGGCGCGCGCCCGCGAATTAGGACTGCCGTTACCCGATCCGTTCGGCCTGGAACGGATGTTCACAGGCAATACCCCAACCCAGCCTCTGCCGGCTGCTACAGAGGCGGTTCCACCGGTTCCTCCGCAGCCTACAATGCCGGGCTTCATGCCCGGAAGCCCGGGCGCGCCTCCGGCTGGCGCCCCACCAGGAGGCGGAGAATGGCCGCATTTTGACCAGGCGGTGCGTGATCACATTGACCAGCAGATGGCCGATGGTGTCAGCCGCCGCGAGAGCCGTGGCCCCACCGGGGCATTCATCCTGATCGGTCTGGGAGTGCTGTTTCTGATCAATACCATGGGGTACTGGCGCTGGGATTTCGGCCGCTTCTGGCCGGTGATCCTGATCGTGATCGGAGTGTGGCTGTTCATCCGCCGGTTTGCTCTGCCCTCGGGCGGAGGCGGGAGATAGGAAGGTGAATATGCAGGACTACATGCGCAATCCGAACTGCGGCTGCGTTCGCTGCCGCTCCTGCCACCTGATGGGTCCGGCGATCCTGATCACGCTCGGTGTGCTGATGCTGTTGAGCGAATACAGCCATATCAGCTTTGGATACACCTGGCCGATCATCTTGATTGTCATCGGCCTGGTCCGGGTTTTTCAGAGCAACGCTCCCATGGACGGGCACGTGAGCCGCTACTTGCCGGTCAATCCGCCGGCGCCTCCGGGCCCGCCGCAGGGACAGGGCAGCAATTCAGGGCAGGTGCAGAATGTCTGATCGCTATTATCCCCGGCAGCGCTCACTGAGCGGGCCTTTCATCCTCATCGTGATCGGGACGCTGTTCCTGCTGGGGAACATCCACGTGATCGGCTGGCATTCGCTGGGTGCGCTGTTCGCGCGCTACTGGCCGGTGCTGCTCATCATGGCCGGCGCCATCAAACTGCTGGAGTACTACACCTATCGCCGACAGGAAGCGGCAACGGGCATGAGCGCGGGCGGCATCCTGCTGGTCATCCTGCTGATCGCTCTCGGACTGGCGGCCACCGCCGCCTACAAAGTCAACTGGCAGGCGGTGCAAAGCGAAGTGGATGTCAACGACGACTTCATGGGCATGTTCGGCAATGCCTACAGCTTCAATCACACGGTGCAGCAGAGCTATCCCGCGGGCGCCTCGCTGCGGGTGGTGTCGGATCGCGGCGACGTGGTGGTCAATGCCTGGGACAGCGACGAAATCAAGATCGACGTGCAGAAGAAGGTCCGCGCCAAAGACCAGGAGGAAGCCCAGAAGTTCGACAGCTCCACCCCGCCGGTGATCACCGTTGAAGGCAACGTGGTCACGGTGAATGCCAACACCGCCGGCGCCGGCAGCGGCAGCGTGCAGAGCGATCTGCAGATTAATGTGCCCCGGAAGGCCGCAGTCGATATTTCCACGCGCCACGGCGACGTCACCGTACGCGGTCGCAGCGGCGACGTGAAGACATCCACCTCTCACGGCGACATGACGGTGGAAGCGGTGACCGGCAACGTGACCCTGGACTCTCACCGCGGTTCGCTGCACGTGAACGACATTACCGGCGATGTCACCGTGGGCGGACGGGTGAACGACAGCAACATCGCTAACGTTTCCGGCAACGTAAATCTGACTGGCGAATTTTTCGGCGACATGAACCTGGCGAAGATCGGCAAGGGCGTAACCTTCCGCTCCTCGCGTACAGACATGGAATTCGGGAAGCTGGACGGCGACCTGACCATGGAATCGGGAGACCTGCGCGCCAAGTCGCTGTTCGGGCCCATGCGCCTGATCACCCGCTCCAAGGACATACATCTTGAGGGATTGACGGGCGACATTCGCCTGGAGAACAGTAATGGCACAGTCGAGATCAATTCCGCCAAGCCCCTGGGCAGGATCGAGATCACGAACACCAAGGGGGACGTGCGGCTGGAACTGCCCGCGCAGGCGGCATTCCAGATCGAGGCCAGCACTCGCCGCGGCGACATCAACAACGACTTCGGGCTGAAGGTGGACAGTTCCAACGGAACCAGCAGAACCAGCGGGTCGGTGGGCTCAGGCGGGCCCATGCTGCAGATTTCCAACGAATACGGCAACGTGGAGATCCGCAAGGCGGGGTAAGGCAGGTGCGAAGTTGGGACTGACGCGCGACGTAGTATCCCACCCTTCGCTGACGCACAGGATGGGGCACCCACAGTAAGGTTGCGCGAGCAGACATGAGGGCCAGCCGCCCTAAACGTGAAAGAGACGGCTACTAGAACTGCATGCTCTTCAGCATCGCCTCGTAGGTTGGCCGAAAGCGGTCGAAGTGTGACTCCGGCGCCACAAAGACCAGGAAGATCACGAAGCCGTTTGGCTGCGGGACGGTGACCAGCCAGTCGCGCTCCTTCTGTGGATGGCCGTTAGCCGCAGGAAAGGGCGAAGTGGATTGCAGGGTGACGGAGCGGCCCTGAACACCGCCCACTGTGATAGGTTGCGCTTCGCCCACAGGCTGCAATCCGTCGTTCTGTTGCATGTTCTGCACCAGCTGGCGGGTGACGTCGTCGATGTTCATGCGCTCAGCCTTCGACGCAACGCCATTGAGAACCACACCGTAACCCACGCCATTGGCCGTGACTCCTGCCTGGGGAGCGATGGTGACGAATTGTCCCCGCTGCTGGGGCATGGTGACCTGCCAGTTTTCAGGATGTTCAATTTTCACTGGGCCAAGGTTAGCAGGGACCATGCGCTGGCTGGGGAGAACGCTCTGCAGCGAGACCGCATGGGGAGTGGCTGAAGACCTGGCGCCAGGAGCCGGTGCGCCGGCGCTTAGCGCATTCGCGCCGGTGGGGTTGAAGGTTGCGCCATTCTTTCTGTTCAGCGCGGCCCAGGCGCCGGACTTTGCGCCCTGGGCAATCTCCTCACCGGTGTAGGCCTTTACTCCCATGGCGTGCTGGCGCGCCTTCTGGAAAGCGGGGCTATCGCTGGCGTAATTCTCCGGGGGCCAGTTCCTGATCTCTTTTTCAATCGCCTGTTCGCGATTGCCGGGATTGGGGTGATCGCTGAGCCATTGAGGCGGATTGCCGCCGCCCTCTGACTCGAGGGCCTTGAAGAAGTCGGCCATGGCCTGCGGGTTGTAACCAGCCTTGTAGAGGATGACGGCGCCCACCGCGTCGGCCTGAGATTCGTCGCTGCGAGAGTACTTCAGCATGAGGCCCTGGGCCCCCATTTGAATTCCCATCTGCCCAAGCTGCCCGGCCATTCCTCCCACAGTTCCGCCGAGGACGGTGCCGGCGATTCCGGCAAGCAGGCCGGTAGTCTCCGCCTTGTGCGCCTGCTTGGCGGAGTGCTGCATATAGACGTGCGACATTTCGTGCGCCATGACGCCGGCCAGCTCGGCTTCGTTGCCGGCGGCGGTGATGGTGCCGGTGTTGATGAACATCTGTCCGCCAGGCAGCGCGAAGGCATTGATCTCTTTTTGGGCGACGACGTGGAACTCAAACGGCCAGGAGTATTCCGCCGGGATGGTGGCCACCAGCTTCTGGCCCAGCTGCCGAATGTAGAGGGTTTCGGGGCTGCTGTCGGGCAGAACCGGCATCTGCTGGTAGACCTGGGCGGCGGCCTGCATGCCGAGCGCGCGCTGATCGTCGCGGGACATGTGAGCATTGCCGGGATCGGGGAACTCGGGACTGGCCGATTGTGCGTGGGCTTGCGTTGCCAGCAACAACACCGTCAACCACAGAAGGCGTCTCGCAGGCAAACGATTCATCCGGGATGCCGGGGGCTGAAAGACGTAAGGCGTCATAGTGTCAACCTTTCTTAACCAGCTAGATGAATCGGCGTCAGGATTACCGCGCCGAGTACGGTGACAGTGGCGGCCTGCGAGGAGTACCGGTCCGACCCGATCGGGAAGCATTCACCTCAGGGGCGGTCCTAGAGTTCGAACGATCCCTTGCGGCGGTGCTCTCGGTGACACCTGGAACGAAGGGATTCCGGCAGAAATCATCTACCCTTGTTGGACAGTTTCAACTGTAAAAACTACTAGTCGTCCCTGCCGAGAGCAATCCCACGAGGAGCTGAGCAAGGGTGTTTCTCAATGGTTCGCTGCGCTCAGGATGGGGCACCCACGGTAAGGTTGCGCGAGCCGTGAACTCCCCCACTCAAGGCAAAGGAGGGATTTGAGTCGAACAAAGATTGCAGGCTCACCGGTGGTCGCGAGGGTGTGTCCGAAGGGGCGCGGTTGCACAGCGAGCGGCACAGGGTCAGGTTGTGGGTGTCCAGTTGACACCTGCAAGTGAGGAGGTAAATCATCGGGTATCGCAGGGCTCCACAACGGGCCGGACTCGGCGAATACCCGCACGCGGTCAATGTGGCTCGGTAGCCGACACTCGGATGCAATTCCATTACAGCTCAGGCTTTTCTAGAGCTGGTTGGCGCGGAGAAGGCGGCTGCGTGAGTTAGTTACGTGGGCCAAGGCAGTCGTGCCGCTGCCTTGGCCGCAAAATCATGACCAGTCGCAAATATGCCAAGGCCCACTAGATCGGATGAAGATTCCAATCGCATATTACGTATTAAGCGCGGTGGTGAGCCGCGCGACAAGCTGGCAACCGTCAGGATCGGCTGCGGCGCGGGTTTGGTTCACGATGCTTGACGATTCAGCGCCGGCGAGGGCAGGTGTTTCGTGGACGACCTCCGGGAACTTGGGCGCTTCGGACGGAGGGAGGTCGGGAGCGGTGGCTTTGATGCTTTTGCGGTACTCGTCGAGAAAAGCTGGGCTGGCTTCGGCGAGGGGGTTGGGCAGACTTTGCTTAGCGGTGGAACTGCCCAACTCAAAGCCAAGAGAGGGCTTGAGTGGGCCACCCGCCGGCATCGCTACGTAGGAAAGGAGACATCACGCCGGTAGGAGCAGGGCGACGATAAGAGCATGGTGGATTTCCGGTGCATGGAATACAGCGACGGAAAAGTCGTTGCCGACGAGGAGACCAGAAAACGAATCATCGAAATTGGAATTCGCAGGGTCGCGCGTGTCAGTGGAGTCAACCGGGAGACGGTTGCGCTTGTCGCAGGTCGGCAGCCAGTAAAGGCGAGCACATTTGCAAAAGTAATTAACTCGTTAAAGCAAGCCGAGGCTTGTTCTGAAAGGGAACACTGATCAGGCTGGCGACCGGGTTCTGCGTGGCTTTTTGCAGATCTTCCGAGTTCGATGATTCTTGCCCGAAGACGAGCGTGGAAAAAACGATCACCCAGGTCGCGGAGAGTAGAAGTTTCTTCGAATGCTCGCCCATTTTTACTCGAACTCAATGCATCTTCACGATGTCATCCGGTTTCCAGGACTGGTCGAAAAACGCTTTTGTCGGTCCATACAGGCGAAGTATGGAAAACCACCCTTTTCCTGGAAGGGTCGCGAGGTAATTCTTGCCCGCACCGGGAGACTGAGAACCGAAATAAATGTCTACTGAGCCATCCGCGTTCATCACGGGCTTGTCCATCGTGTTGAGCGATGGAAACGGCTGGCCGTTGTCCAGTCCCGATGCGGTGATGGGATCGTAAACGGTAACCGACCAGAACAAGGCTGCTGGGATGTTCGGAGGGAGGTGCAGCTTGTAATTGCTGTCGCCAGAGAGAAAGTTGCCGTCCGAGTCTACGTAGGAAGTCGGATACTTAGCTCCTACATTCTCCATGTTGACGGCCATGCCCGGGCTAGTGGAATAGGCGTACGTGAAAAACCCAATCCGCGGATCTATGGCGTTGTAGGTATCCGCTTGAAATAGAACATTGGCGGGGAATGGATTGATCCAGTGACGGTCTGAGTAAAACAAAGCGTTCGCGCTCATGGCATTCGGCGTGTACACATCTATGTGTCCGATATGCGTAGCCGTCCTTGCGGCTTTGTCGAGCAGCGCACGAGTCGGCTCGTCGGGCGAAAAGATTTTGCCTTTGATAATGCCGATGCCCGCAAGAATGCCGCGCATCTCCATGTCTTTCGGGTCGACGTACTCGTGATCAATGAAACGCGAGAGCATATCGAAGGCAGCTCCATCCTGCGGATACAGCATGTTGGCCGGAACCTTCGAAGCATCGGGAAACTGCATTGTCTTGGCTGAAGCTGCTTTACCCAACGGATAGATCTTGGTTTGCTCCATCACCTTCACGAGCTCGGTGAGCTGATGCGGGTCTTTGAAGAATCCACGCCAGAACACGAAGACACCGTACGTGCCAGAGCGAAACGTCAAATAGCCATTGGGGATAGAGTCTTTGTAATCAGGCGGCAGCAAGAGATACTCTCCGCCCTTGCCGTGGTCGGGTCCCGGGAGCCCAACATCGCCCGCCCAATTGCGGCCCTCGATCTGGCCTTCGGACGGTATGGGCCTTTGCCAGAAGTCGTCGAGGATGCCCTGAAGTCCAGGCGGCACTTCGATTACCATCGGACCATCTTCCTTGAGATCTAGGTAGCCGAGAGCGTAGATCACGTCTGAGTTTGGCGTCGTGATGAGCGTCTTGGCATTTAGACGCTCTTTGAAAATGGGAAGTACGTTGTACCCTTTTCCAAATTTCGCCTCGGAACCTTCTTTCATTCCATACATATTGAGCGCAGGCAGCGCCCAGAGATAAGCCTGCACCCCACGCTCAAACAGGAGTTCGTCCTTGAGAGTGGCGATGTTCTCTTTCGAGGGGTAACTGCCTGGGAACGGCGTGTTGGCTAGCGCATCGTAACGCGACTGCGCATCCGTCTGGCCGATGGCCGGTAATGAGACGATCAATGTGATGAGAGCAACTGCGATACGCATGATCATGGCGGTGGCTCCTATTGCGCCTTCACAACGGCTGGCGGCGTCCACTTGCCCTCAAGGATGGCTGGATCGGGCCAGTAGGACCGCACATAGAGCGAGAAATCG
>DATHDM010000352.1:0-2395 GCA_035319065.1 Terriglobales bacterium | reverse complement strand
ACCCCGTCGGTCGCTGAGATCCGGCTGTGGGCTCGCCCCACAGAATCCTCCCGCCCGTCAGCCTCATCTCTCTACCATGCCCGCACACCTCTTCGACCCTCTCCAGATCCGTGGCCTTCTACTCTCCAACCGCATCGTCGTCTCGCCCATGTGCCAATACTCGAGCGACGACGGCTTTGCCACCGACTGGCATTTTGTGCATCTCGGCACGCGTGCGGTCGGCGGCGCCGCGCTGGTCTTCACCGAGGCCGCGGCGGTTCTTCCTGAAGGCCGCATCAGCCCGCAGGACCTCGGCATCTGGAAAGACGCCCACATCGAGCCGCTCGCCCGCATCACGCGCTTCATCCACCACCAGGGAAGCCTCTCCGGCATGCAACTGGCCCACGCCGGGCGCAAGGCCAGCACCTGGCGTCCATGGGAAGGTTCGGGAGAGTTGCCCAAGGACCGCGGCGGTTGGAAGAAAGTCGTCGCCCCCAGCGCCCTGCGCTTTGCCGACGGCTACCCGCAGCCGCAGGAGTTGACCGAAGCGGGCATCCAGGAAGTGGTCCGAGCCTTTCGCGACGCCGCGCGCCGGGCTTGCAGCGCGGGCTTTCGCGTGATCGAGGTCCACGCCGCCCATGGCTACCTGCTGCACGAGTTTCTCTCGCCCCTCAGTAACAAGCGCACCGACCGCTACGGCGGTTCTTTCGAGAATCGCACCCGCCTGGCGTGCGAAGTCGTCTCTGCCGTGCGCGAGGTGTGGCCCGAAGAGGCCCCCCTGTTCATCCGCGTCTCTGCCACCGACTGGGCCGAGGGCGGCTGGGACGTGGAGCAATCCGTCGAGCTGGCCCGCAAGCTCAAGCCGCTGGGCGTCGATCTCGTCGACTGCTCTTCGGGCGGCAACCTGGCCAACGCCACTATCCCGCTGGGACCGGGCTACCAGACCCCGTTCGCCGAGAAGATCCGTCGCGAGGCCAGCGTGTTCACCGGAACCGTAGGCCTGATCACCGACCCCGTCCAGGCTGATCACATCATCCGCAACCGCCAGGCCGACGTCACGCTCCTCGCCCGCGAAATGCTGCGCGATCCCTACTGGCCGCTGCATGCTGCTCGCGAACTGGGACACGCCGCCGCGTGGCCCGTGCAATACCTGCGCGCCGCTCCTCACGGCTCAACCGCCCGCACCCCTGCGAACCTGCCCGACTTTGAGTCCTGCTTCGAGGAACAACAAGGCGTGCCGAAGGATCCCGTGGGCACAAGATGAGATACGGCGAGGGTCAGCACGACCGTTCGCGTTCTTTGCTTGTGAGCGGCTACATTGTCCGCCAATAGTCGGCGAGCTCATTCTGCCGGCTGAGTCCAAGCCCTGTGACCTATACTCTCAGTGGCGTGGCCGATGCACCGCACGCCGGTGCCAAGTGGGACAGGCTAATCTTGTAGGCCAATAGTCGCAGAGTACGCTTCCACTCTATAATCCGGCGACGAAAATGGTTGTGCAATCCGCCAATGCGCCGCAGCCGTCACTCCGAGACCAGATGGCGTTCCGGAAGCAATGGCGCAGCTATCAGTCGCACCTGCTCGACAACCTGGATCGCTATCTCGACGACGGACGTCTCCATTTAGTTGCTGCCCCAGGGTCAGGAAAAACTGTTCTTGGCCTCGAAGTCATACGCAGGATCGGTGTGCCTACACTCGTGCTGGCGCCCACTATTACCATCCGTGATCAATGGGTGGATCGTCTCGTGGACCTGTTCCTGTCGCCTGGTCACGGCAAGCCGGAATGGCTCACCACCGATTTGCGGTCTCCATCCTTCCTGACCGTTACGACTTACCAGGCATTGCACTCGGTGTACTCGAACAGCCCCGAGGATCCGCCACCCCTTGAGGGCGACGAAGGCGTGTCACCAAACGGCCTCGACCTGCACGCGAACGGGGAAAACGGGGGAATCCGGCATCGCGGCCCGTTCCCATGCCGCAATTTCTCGCAGACGCAAAGTTCTTAGCCGTGGTCCTCGACGAAGCCCACCACCTGCGAACCGAGTGGTGGAAGACGCTTACTTCCTTCATCGGCGAATTATCCAAGCCAACGATTGTCGCTCTCACGGCGACTCCTCCTTATGATGTCGCGCCATTCGAATGGCATCGCTACGAAGAACTTTGCGGTCCCGTCGATGCCGAGGTCTCCGTCCCGGAACTGGTGCAGCAGGGAGATCTCTGCCCACATCAAGATTACGTCTACTTCAGCGCGCCGAACGCGAAGGAGCAGAAGGTCCTGTCGGAGTTCAGGGCTTCCGTGGACGCGTTCGTTGCCCGCTTGAAGTCAAACGCGACGTTCGCTGACTTGATCCGCTCACACCCTTGGCTTTCGGCGCTCAATCTGTGCACCGAAGAGATTCTGGACGACCCCGAATACTGC
>DATHDM010000351.1:0-7170 GCA_035319065.1 Terriglobales bacterium | reverse complement strand
GCCGGCGGAAACCATGGCCGAGGACGTGCTTACGCTGAAGCCGGACGGCATCTTTCTCTCCAACGGCCCGGGCGATCCCGAGCCTTGCAGCTACGCCGTCGAAAACATCCGTGTGCTGATGGGACGCGTGCCGGTATTCGGCATCTGCCTCGGCCATCAGCTCACCGGGCTCGCCCTCGGGGGCAAGACCTACAAGCTCAAGTTCGGGCATCACGGCGGAAATCACCCGGTCAAGCAGCTGGCCACCGGCAAAGTCGAAATCACCGCTCACAATCACAACTTCGCTGTCGATCCCGACTCGCTGCCCGCGAGCGAAGTCGAGCTCACCCACGTAGACCTGAACGACAACACTCTGGAGGGCCTGCGCCACCGCAACCTGCCGCTGTTCAGCGTGCAGTATCACCCGGAAGCCTCGCCCGGCCCCCACGACTCGCATTACCTGTTCAAGGATTTTGTGAAGATGATGGAGGAGTGGAAGCGGTGAGGATTTGCTCCCCCGTGCTTCTATTGGCGGTCGGGTTATGGCCGAGAGGTTCTGTTGCTAACACACAAGACGTCCTGCTGGAAACTGCACCTGTTTCAAAACTGAAAGACTGATGCCCAAACGCACTGACATCTCCAAGATTCTCATTATCGGCTCTGGCCCGATCGTCATCGGTCAGTCGGCGGAATTTGACTACTCCGGCGCCCAAGCCTGCAAAGCCCTGCGCGCGGAAGGATTCGAGGTGGTGCTGGTGAATTCCAACCCGGCCACCATCATGACCGACCCCGAATTTGCCCACCGCACCTACATTGAGCCGCTCACCCGGCAGTATCTGGAAGAAGTCATCCGGCGCGAGTTCGAATTCTCCGGCGGCCAGAACTTTGCGCTCCTGCCCACGGTGGGCGGACAGACGGCGCTCAATCTCGCCGTCGAACTCGCTGATGGCGGCGTGCTCGAGCGCTACGGTGTGCAGCTGATTGGGGCGCAGCTGGAGGCCATCAAGAAAGCCGAAGACCGCCTGATGTTCAAGGATGCGATGACCCGCATCGGACTCGACGTGCCCAAATCTGCGCTCATCAACAACCTCAAAGATGGCCTCGACTTCAGCGGCAAGATCGGCTTCCCGGTAATTTCACGTCCTTCCTTCACCCTGGGCGGCACTGGCGGCGGCATCGCTTACAACCGCGAAGAGCTGCTCGATCTGCTGGCGCGCGGCCTCGACCTTTCCCCGGTGCACGAAGTGCTCCTGGAAGAATCAGTGCTGGGATGGAAGGAGTACGAGCTGGAAGTGATGCGCGACTTCCACGACAACGTGATTGTCGTCTGCTCGATCGAGAACTTCGACCCCATGGGAGTGCACACCGGGGACTCCATCACCGTCGCTCCCGCGCAAACCCTCACAGACCGCGAGTATCAGGCGATGCGCGACGCTGCCATCAAGGTGATCCGCGAGATCGGCGTGGAGACCGGCGGCTCCAACATTCAATTTGCCGTCCATCCCACCACCGGACGCATGGTGGTGATCGAGATGAATCCGCGGGTTTCGCGCTCCTCGGCGCTAGCTTCCAAGGCCACCGGCTTTCCCATCGCCAAGATTGCCGCTCGCCTGGCGGTCGGTTACACGCTCGACGAGCTGCGCAACGAGATCACGCGCAAGACGCCAGCCTGCTTCGAGCCGACGCTCGATTACGTGGTCGTCAAGATTCCCAAGTGGCAGTTCGAAAAATTCCCCGGAGCCGACGAGAGCCTGGGCCCGCAGATGAAGTCGGTCGGGGAAGTGATGGCCATCGGCCGCACCTTCAAGGAAGCGCTGCTCAAGGGGGTGCGTTCTCTCGAGAGCGGAAAGTCGCTCTCCGCCGAGCGCATCGAGCCCAAAATCCTCGTTCAGCGCCTGGTGACGCCACATCCGGAGCGGCTTGCCTACCTGCGCTACGCGCTGCGCCAGGGCATGACCGTCAAAGAGCTGGCCAAGATGACCTCCATCGATCCCTGGTTTCTCTTCCAGCTCAAGGAGATCGACGATACCTGGCAGGAGGTCAGCAAGCACCCGATGGAATCGGCTCCCCCGGAAATCGTGCGCGACGCCAAGCGCGCAGGCATTTCCGATCGCCGGTTGGCGGAAATCTGGCGCCTGCGTGACGGCCATGGCGCCGCCGAGCGCGTGCGTCACTTCCGGCACAAGCACAGCCTGGTGCCCGTCTACAAGCACGTGGATACGTGCGCTGCCGAGTTTGAGAGCTACACCCCGTATCTCTACTCCACCTACGAGGACGAAGACGAGGCCAAGCCCACCGACCGTAAGAAGGTCATCATTCTGGGAAGCGGCCCCAACCGCATCGGGCAGGGAATTGAGTTCGACTACTGCTGCTGCCACGCGGCCTTCGCGCTGCGCGAGGACGGGTACGAGACCGTCATGATCAACTGCAATCCAGAGACGGTCTCCACCGACTACGACACCAGCGACCGCCTCTACTTCGAGCCCTTGACCCTGGAAGACGTGCTTGCTGTTTATGAGCATGAGGCTCAGTTCGGCGCGCCCATCGGGGTGATCGTCCAGTTCGGCGGGCAGACCCCTTTGAACCTCGCGTTGCCGCTCAGAGCGGCCGGGGTCCCGATCATCGGCACTTCGCCGGAATCGATCGACCTCGCTGAAGATCGCAAGCGCTTCGGCAAGCTGCTCGACGATTTGCAGATTCCTCAGCCCCCCGGCGCCGCCGCGGCCTCCGTCGAGGACGCCGTGGCCGCCGCCAACAAGGTTGGATACCCCGTGCTCCTGCGGCCCTCCTACGTCCTGGGTGGCCGCGCCATGCAAATCGTGTACGACGACGAGTCGGTGGTGCGCTACATGAAGGAGGCCGTCGAATACTCGCAGGAGCGCCCGGTTCTGATCGATCATTTCCTCGAAGACGCCGTGGAAGTGGATGTGGATGCGATCTCCGACGGCGAAGATGTGGTCATCGGGGGCATCATGCAACACATCGAGGAAGCCGGCATTCACTCCGGCGATTCCTCCTGCGTGCTGCCTTCGGTCGATATCGCCGGGCATCTGCTCGACACCATGCGCCAGCACACATTCAAGCTGGCGCGGGCCTTGAAGGTCGTTGGGCTGATGAATATCCAGTTCGCGATCCGTCACGACGCGATCTTTGTTCTGGAAGTGAATCCGCGCGCTTCCCGCACGGTTCCCTATGTTTCCAAGGCCACCGGCGTACCCCTTGCCAAGATCGCCGCGCGCCTGATGACCGGACGCAAGTTGCGCGAGTTTCTACCCGAAAATATCGAACGCGTGAGCGACCTCGATACCGGAAGCTGTTTTTACGTGAAGTCGCCGGTATTCCCCTGGGCGAAGTTTCCCGGCGTCGACACCGTGCTGGGGCCGGAGATGAAGTCCACCGGCGAAGTGATGGGCGTGGCGGAAACCTTTGGCGAAGCCTTCGCCAAGGCGCAGATCGCTTCCGGTGCGCGCTTGCCTACCTCCGGCCGCGTCTTCATCAGCGTCACTGATCGCGACAAGCCCAACGTGGCCGAGGTGGCAAAGCGCTTCGTCGAGCTGGGATTCAAGCTCATCGCCACCACGGGAACGGCCGCGGTTCTCGAGGCCGCCGGACTCAAGGTGGAGCGCGTCTATAAGGTCAAGGAAGGGCGGCCCAACGTGGTGGACCTCATCAAGGGGGATCGCATACAGCTTATCGTCAACACTCCGCATGGGCCGGAGCCGTGGTTCGACGAAAAAGCCATCCGTCGCGCCGCGGTGAACGCCCACGTGCAGACGATCACCACCTTGAGTGCGGCGCGCGCCGCGGCCGAGGGAATCGCCGCCCTGCAGCGCGGTGAAATCACGGTTTATGCGCTCCAGCAGTTGCACGCGGAGCGGGGAGCTGCTGCCGCCGCGCTCTAGCTCGGAGCCTTGAACGGGCGGATCTTGTTCGGCGGGGAGACTCAGGTCCGCGAGTCATGATCCACTCAGAAGAAGCGCGGCATTCACCCCTGAGTCAGGCTCGCATCTACGGCCGTCGCGAATCTCCCTCACTGGCTTCCACCAGCTTCTGCACCGGAGCCGCCACCATCAGGAGCAGCGCGGCTCGCGGTTTCTTCGCCTGCTCAATCAACGCGAGTTGCTGCGCTCTCCAATCGTCCGGCACGCGTTTGCCTGCCTCGAGATAGTCAAGCGCCTGGAGCCCCACGGTCCCCAGCATCGCCAGGTCCTGCGAGAGCGGCTCCACTTCTTTCAACAGCGCCGAATTCTCCAGTTGCGGCAGCAGGCGCGCGTGATTGCCGCGCCAGAGGGTGAGCATGGCGCGCACCTTAATCCTGGTGTTTTCGTCCGCCTGCCCGGACACCACCGCGGCCACCATCCTCGCAAATTCGCGCGCGGTTTGGCTTTCCGGGCGCGCCGCGTCTACCAGGCGGTTGAGCGGCGTAGCGCTTGTGTAGCTCCCGAATTCAGCCCGTTCGTACTCCTTCACGGGCTCGACCACATCCGCAAGAGCTCGCAGGGCCTCAACGCCACCGCTCCCAGCCAGTCGGTCGAGCATGGGCGTGTAGTTGGAACGATGCTCGAGCCCCCGCCAGTCCAGGCGTTCGCTGACCGCATTCATTCGCCGGTACATGGAATCAGTGTCGGGTGTCTCCGGCGAAGACCACAGCCTCTCGGCGATAGCCGCCATCCTCGGCCAGATGCGTGAATCCACGGTTTCCGGCGAGACGTACTCCGACCACATGCACGCCTCACCGCCGAGAATGCGCGCCCTTTCCTGCAGGCTCAAGTCCGCCGCGCCGTTTCCCATCGGGTCAACCGCATAGTGATCAGAAGCTGGTTGCATCAGGTCCAGGTAATAGCCATGCGAAAGGATTCCGCGGTAGCCCTGTCGCGCGGCGTTGGCCAGCGACTGCTGGCCGCGCCACGATTGCACCACGATCTCCTTGGGCAAATCGTGGTGCAGAATCTCATCCCAGCCCACCATGATCTTGCCGTGCTTGCGTACGAGCGCGAGCACCCGCTGGTTGAAGTAGGCCTGCAGATCGTCGTTACTTTTCATGCCGTGTGAGCGCTTGAACCGCTGAATCTGCGGGTTTGCGTCCCACTGCTTGCCGTTGACCTCGTCGCCACCGATGTGGAAGTACGCGTCAGGAAACAGGCCGGCCATTTCGCCGATGAACTGGTCGAGGAAGCGATAGGTCTCCTCGCGGGTAGGATCCATCGTAGGATCGAAAATGCCCCACTGGCGCTCGATCTGGTAGGGCCCTGGGGCGCTCGCCAACTCGGGATAGCCCACGAACCACGCGGTGGTGTGTCCCGGCATGTCAAACTCCGGGATCACGCGGATCCCGCGCTCAGCCGCATACTGGATCACGTCGCGGACGTTGCTCTGCGTGTAGTACCGCTCGTCGGAGCCCATCTCCTGGAGCTTGGGAAATACCCTGCTCTCCACACGGAATCCCTGGTTGTCCGCCAAGTGCCAGTGCAGCACGTTGAGCTTCACTGCCGCCATGCCATCCAGGTTGCGCTTGATCACCTCCAGGGGCATGAAGTGCCGCGAGACGTCGATCAGCAAGCCGCGCCACGGAAAGCGGGGGCTGTCCTCGATATTCACCGCGGGAACAGCGAAGCCCTCCGGGCGGATGCTCACCATCTGCAAGAATGTCTCCAGACCGCGCAGCGCCCCCAGGGTTGTGCGTGCGTTGAGCTTTGCGAGGGAAGGCGTGACGGTCAAGGTGTAAGACTCATCCTCGCCAAGCTGCGGAATTTCTTTGCTCGCCTGCTCCACGTGAACCAACAGGGCGGCCTGCGAGGGATTGCCGAGGCCAGCGGGAATCGGCATCCCCGTCTGCCGCGACAAGTTGCCAAGAAAGCGTTCGACCGCGCGCTTCACCCTGGGGCCGCCGCTGCCGCTGACTCCGACACTGAACGACTGGCTGACGATGAACTGCCCCTGGCCAAGCTTGACCCTGGCGGGCATAGGCATGAGGTTGGGCATCGTTTCTTGTCCTGCGGCCGCGAGGACCCCAAGCAGAAAGCACAACGCTGGCAGGATACGAACCGTTCGCATCAGGCCGAGCATAATAGAAGATGTGGGCCAGTGAGCGCGAATCCCTATGTGCCAGGCGGACCCATCGGCAGAGTAAGTCATGGAACCTACGGCCCTGGCAGAAATATGGCCGCGGAAGGTAGGCGGCGAAGCGCGACTTGGACCTTGGCAAGAGCGCTTGAGCCTCGCTCCGGGCGGTTTGACTTGCAACCCGCAGCCCGAAGCTGGAAACTACTAACATGCTTCTGCACGGCATCTTTCCTCCAATTACCACCCCTTTCTATCCCGACGGCAGCATCTACTACAAGAAGGTGGAGCACAACCTCGAGCGCTATTCCAAGACCCCGATCGCCGGCCTCGTGGTTGAGGGCTCGACTGGCGAAGCCATCCTGCTCTCTGATCAGGAGAAGCGCGACGTGCTCAAGGCCGCGCGTGCCGCCACCCCGTCACACAAGGTCCTGATCGCGGCCACCGGCATCGAGTCGGCCATCGAGACCCTGCGGCTCACCGAATATGCCGCAAAACTCGCCTACGACGCCGCCATGGTCCGCACCCCGCACTACTACAAGATGGCCATGCATCCGGACAACATGCTGGCGTTCTACCGCACCGTGGCCGACCGCTCGCCCCTGCCCATCATCATCTACAACTTTCCGCAGGCGACCGGCTACGACATTCCCGCCGAGGTGGTCATCGCCCTCGCCGAGCACCCGAACATCGTTGCCATCAAAGAATCATCGGGAAATCTGGAGAAGGTGAAGACGATCATCGCCGGCACCCGCCACGTGAAGCGCAGCGTCCTGGTCACCGAGAGCTTCGACGCTTTCACCGGCCGCATGATGATGGAGGCCACCAGCCCGGTGGCCGCCGGCGACATGGTCTCTGTAGGCGCGCTCGCTGCCACCGCCCACCCCAAGCCCTCTTCGTCGGCGGTGCACGTGATCGGAGCCATGAAGGCGCGTAAAAAGGAGGTCGGCTTCCAGGTGATGGTGGGGTCTGCACATCAGCTGCACGACTCGCTCGAACTGGGCGCCGTGGGCGCTATCCTCGCCTTTGCCTGCGCTGCTCCCACGGCCTGCTTTGAGATCTACCGGGCATGGAAGGAAAATGCCCACGAGATCGCCCGCGAGAAGCAGGAGCGCATTGTGCTCGCCGCCA
>DATHDM010000350.1:0-7306 GCA_035319065.1 Terriglobales bacterium | reverse complement strand
TCGCACCATCTTGATCTGGAGATTAGTCTTGGGACGACGGATGCGGATGCGATCGTCTCGGGCGAACATCTCGAGCAGATGCACCCCTTGATGGGCTAGGCGGTCCCAGGAGTCTCCCTTGCGGTATTCGAAGGGAGCATCCCGAAAGGCACCCCACTCCTTAAACAGCACCGCGGTGCAGTCTTCCCGATCAAAGTACGCCCGCAGGGACTTCTCAAAGCAGCGGCCATAGACCATCCCGGCACGGGTGTCCTTCTCCCGCCAGCCATCGAGATAGCGGTAGCGATATCTGCGAGGGCAGGATAGGTAGTGGCTGAGCTGGGTGTAGCTATAGACCATGGTCAGGCTACGTCTTTCTCGGCAGCTTCTTGCTGAGATATGGCTTGTTGGATGTCCGGCCAGCGGTCAGCTGGGGCAAAGGCTTCGAGGTTCAAGAAGCTCTGGCCGGTAAGGTTGTGGGTATAGGAGATGCGGACCACTCCCCGAAGCCCGACCAGGGCTTTTTCATCCAGTTCATCGCGTTCTAAGAGATCTCCGTCATAGCCAAAGTCTTTCAGGAACCAGCTCAGCTTCCACAGGGCTTTGACGGTGCAGTACAGCCGGCCTTGGATCGACGCTCCCATAAGTTCCTCGGGCTGGAGGACAGAGAAGGCAAGGGAATAGAACGGTTTCTGCTTCTGCCAGCGGTACTGGGCACGGACGATATGGACCAGGTACTCTCCATCCGGCAGAGAGTCTTCCTGTTGCCCAGCTTTGGCCAATCCCGGAATACGGCGCTTCATGCGGCACCTTTTTCTTCCTGTTGCTTCTGGGTATAGCTATTGAGCTGGCAGAGCAGCCCTTCGCGGTCGTTTCTGGCGTATTCGGCGAGGTGGTTGATGAACTCCGCGATCTGCTCCCGGCTGGCTTCCTTCAATTCCTTGGTGCCGCAGAAGTCAGCGGCATAGAGCTTGACGAGTGAGCCATCAAGGCTGTGCTGGCGGATGAGGAGGCAGAGGCGGTCACGAAGGCGATGGCTGTTCCCATTGGCATCGGTCAGAACCACTGGCTTAGGCGCCTTCTTTGACTGAGGCTTGGGCTCAAGCGGACCGGAGAACGATCCGATCTCCTCGACCGAGCAGATGCCGATGCCGTAGGCCTTGCGCAGAGCTCGATTCACGGCCCGCGTTTCGGCCACGCGCATCTCGGCGCCGCGGACAAGAGGGGAGACGTTGGAGGGATCGGCATCCCCGTAGCCGACGAAGCCTTGACAGTACTTAGATTTGTAGACTATCGCTCTGAAAACCCAGCGTGACTTCTTAGGTTCGCAAAACTCTTTCATGGGAAAGGCGTTGATGCATGAACAACGGCGTCTTTGCGCTAACCGCAGCAGTCCGGAGTGCGTTACGTACCAGGATCCATCTATGAATCAAATATCGCCAACCTCTAGGGAAAGCTGCAGCTGCTCTGCAAGAGTCTTCAAAACCGACTGTCTTTCCAACGTCATCATTGGAGACCACCGCCGCTTGGCTATCTCAAGATTCTTAGTCGTCAAATCATCTGATCGGTGGAAACGACGTGACCGTTTACGCGCATTCGGCAATCGCTGACTCCGTAAAAACAGTGTTAAACATATGTTAACGTATTGGAATCACAATTGTCAACACTGTTATTGGTTGTGAAACAAAGCTGTCCAAACCTATATTTCTGGCGTGACGAAGAATGCATTTATTGGATTTCGACTAACGCCCGAGCTAAAGGCCAGCCTTGAACAGATTGCAAATAACGAGGGCAGAAGTGTCTCTCAGGTTTGTGAACTATTTGTGAAAGCAGGTATTGAGACCTATCGCAAGGAAGGGCCGAAATACCTGCAGCGCGTGGCTGCACGGCCGAAGTTGTTTCTCAGAGTTAGCGAGAAGGGTCGAACTTAGATGCTGGGATCGGCTGGCCCGGGCCGAGATCGAATTGACAGAGTTCCTGGGCTGAGGATTGGCAATTGCCCACGGCAGGGAAGAGTCGAATGGCTAAGACCGAATCGGTAGAACGCTTGACTGAAGGCTGGTGTGGAGGCCTATCGCAAACATGGTCCCAGGTTCCTACAGAAATACATTTCTCGATCGGTGGGGGCTTACCTTGGGAAGTAAAGGAACTCGTGATGAAGCTTGGCTCCGTACAGGATGATGATCAGCACACGCAAGAGATGAAGGACTTAGACAAGAGTGAGCGTGAAACGAACTACCATTCTCACAACGATGCCGGCAGAACCGGGCTGGAGGTACGGGTGCAGCCACGCGTCGATACTCTGCTCAGGTATAGGACCATGCTGCAGCGTGAACTGGAATCGACCTGCAGCCCGCTAATGCGAGCCCAGGGGGAAAGAAGAAAGAGACGCTCCCGAGATGAGGATGGAGAATCCAACCCCAGAACCTCGTGAGCCTTAGCTCAGTAAGCCTTAGCTCACGAAATTGGATGGAAGGGACACCGTATCTGTAATGTTAATTGGAAAGCCTTGATCGACCATCGGGAGCTTCTGCGGAGGACAAAGTGTTCGGCAGTGCGACGAGCCCTTTTTACGAAACGAACCCAACAAGTCCTTTTAATTCAGCAAATCTTGACAAAGCACCGATCAAGAAGCGTCGGGAAATACGTTTTTTCCAATCCGCGAATTAGGCTTCAGTTCAGGGTATAGACGACTGAAGATCCGGCGATGCCGTTGAAAGGGAGCTATTTTTTCCCCCTCTCGCGATCGCTCAACTCAAGGGACACCAGCCGAGCGATGAGGATCGCGGGATAGAGTTGCCCTACCAGCGCCTCTAATGTCGCCAGAGACCTCGTCGCCGGGATCGTGGGAATCATGTCTCCATATCCCAGTGTGGTGAGCGTAACAAAGCTGTAGTAGACGAACTCCGACCCATGTTGGCGGGGCTCCGCTTGTGACGCCGGGAATTGGATCGCCCCTGGGTGTACAATTTGGGCGATGCTGTAAGCAGTCGCCCACATGAGGCCGAGCAGAAGGTAAGCACAGACCGCTCCCTGAATGCGGTGGACATTCACTGGACCAGAGGCAAAAACCCGAGCAAGTACAATAGCGGCCAGGATCATCAACGACAGAAGAAACAGTGCTCGTTCGAGGGTGTCCAAGACTTCGCTCGACCGCAGTAAGGACGCCCAATGCACAAGTACCGTCAGCGCGACGATCGCGATGACAGGCACGGGACGGATTTTGAGGCGCCCCACCGCCACGGCACCGGACATCAGCAACAAGGTGAAGAAGGTGCTCCGCACTATTCTTCCTACCCAGCCAACATCGGCCAAGGGGAAGATGGCAAAAATGTAGATTACGAGTGTCGCCGTGAGGGCAGACAGACTCCACTCGGTCAGCCAAAAGCGATAGAAAAAGTCAAAAGGCTTATTCATTACGACGCGGAAACAGTAATGGCGGCCAGATCCGCATGGAACCGTCAAAAATGACAGGCCGGCTCATTCGCTAGCCAGGGAGGCACGTAGAATCGGCGCTCGCAGTGGCTGGTGCTCCGACCATTCCACGCTGAGGTGCGTCGGCAGAGCCAAACGGGCTGCAAGCCTCAAGCCGCAATATACGAAGGACTGTCAAAATTTCCAGTTGGCAATACGCGATCGGTGGCCTAGTAAGGAAGCGGTAAAAGGGGCCGATACAGGGGCAAACCAGGGCGCGGCCTTCAGTTGGCACGATCTCTTGAGAGGGAAATCAGATGAGGAAACGATTGGCAACATGGCTTCCGCTTCTCGTACTTTTTGCTTTTTGTCCGGTGGTTGGCGCACAGGCCGAGGCACAATCACCAACGACCCCCAAGCAGGCCGCATCTTCTCCGGATACCAGTACAGAAGCGAAAAATATCCAGGAATATATCGAACTGTTACGCACCGACATTCGGCAGCAAAAAGCGCAGATCATGGGCGCGGTCATGCAGCTGGATGTGGATCAGGCGGCGAAATTCTGGCCGATCTACAACGAGTACAACGCGGAGTTGACCAAGCTAAACAACCTGAGGGTATCCAACATTCAGGAATACGCGCGCAATTACGACCACATGACCGACGCCAAGGCGGATGAGCTGATCCAAAAGGCACTCGATTATCGCAAGCAGCGTGCCGAGCTTCTGGCCAAATACTATGGTCGTGTCAAGGCGTCCCTGGGGGCAATCGAAGCCGCCCGTTTTGTTCAGGTTGAAGATCAGCTGCTCATGCTCATCGATCTGCGTATTGCATCGGCGTTACCGCTTGCCGGTGAGGGTTCATAGATTCTCGGAGAGAAGGATAAAGACATGAGATTTGCAATCGTTCGCGTTGCAGCTTTGTTTGCCGCCCTGGTTTCGACTGCCTTGCTGATAACAATTCCTGCGCTAGGCGCCGCTCCGGCCCCACAGGTGCCGAAAGTTACGGTTCCTGCCGGAACCCGCATTCTGATCCGCATGATCGATGGTGTGGATTCGAGCAAACAACAGGTGGGCTATCGCTTCACCGCTAGCCTGGAGACGAATCTGCAGGTCGACGACATGGTGGTAGCTCCTAGAGGTTCGACGGTGTATGGCCGGTTGGCTACAGCTCAAAAGGCTGGCCGGATGTCAGGCGCTGCCGAACTCACCCTTGAGTTGACCGATATCGTGATCAACGGCACGGCGTATCCGCTAATGACCAGCGACTATGTAATCAGGTCGGAAGGCAAAGGCAAGAAGACAGCACGACGAGTTGTTGGCGGAGCTGGGCTGGGCGCGCTCATTGGCGGAATTGCGGGAGGAGGAGCAGGCGCAGCGATTGGCGTCGTCTCAGGTGCTGCCGCCGGAACGGCCCTGTCGGCTGCCAGCGGAGGGAAACAGGTGTCCGTGCCAAGCGAGTCGCTGCTCGAGTTTCAATTGGAGCACCCCGTCGCCCTTCCAGTAGGGCAGTAGCGCTGGCTGCCGCCGCTGGGTTGCGGTTTCGCTGGGCTTGGGACCTGGGAGAAGTGGATGTGAACTCACCGCGTTGCGCTCCATCCTGTGTGCCTTTGGCCACGGCAGCGTGGAGCAATCTAGCGTTGATTACAGCGGTGAACCGGGAAGGACATTCGCCATGAAACCGAGATCGATTTGGTCAGGATCTTCCTTGCGCATCATTCGGAACCTCGTAGCGATCATGTGTGTGATGTTGATGGTCCCGGGCGATACGGCTTTGCTCGCAAATTCCCAGCAGCAGGCGGCCGCCCCAGCTGGTCAGGAGACGGCAAAGCTCTCCCCCGATCAACTGGATTCATTGGTCGCCCCCATTGCGCTGTACCCAGACCCACTGCTTGCCCAGACGCTGGCGGCATCTACGTATCCGCTCGAGATCATTCAGCTCCAGCAGTGGCTGGAGAAGAACAAGAATCTCAAGGACAAGGCGCTGGTGGATGCGGTGTCGAAGCAGCCCTGGGATGCAAGCGTCCAGGCTATGGCGGCCCTGCCGGACGTGGTTAAGCGGCTGGCCAGCGACATCCAGTGGACCACCGATCTGGGAAATGCCTTTCTCGCCCAACAGAGTGAAGTAATGGACGCCGTGCAACGCATGCGCAAGAAGGCGCAGGATAAGGGGAATCTGAAGTCCAATGAGCAGCAGAAGGTCGAAACCAAAGTGGTGGAAAGCAAGCAGGTGATCGTGGTTCAGCAGGCTAGCCCGGAAGTAGTGTACGTACCTAGTTACAACCCTACAGTGGTGTACGGCGCGCCGGCGTATCCATACCCGCCGGTTGCCTATCCTCCGCCAGGCTACTACGCCGCGGGGATGGCGATCTCCTTTGGGGTCGGCGTGGCGATGGGAGCCGCATGGGGCGGAGGTTGGGGTTGGGGCTGCGGCTGGGGTGGCAACAACGACATCACCATCAATAACAATAACAATTTCAATCGCAACTCGAACATAAGCGGCGGCAACCGCACCAACGTAGGCGGAGGCAACCGCCCGTCGAATCAACCCGCACGCGGCGGCGCGAACGCGGGCGGCAAGTGGCAGCACAATCCGCAGCACCGCGGCGGGGCCCCTTATTCAAACCGAGATATGGCAAACAAGTATGGTGGCACGACGCGCGGGGATTCAATGGCTAACCGGCAGGCGAGTGCGCGCCAGAACCAAGCGCAACGGGCGGGTGTGAGCGACCGCAGTGCGGGTGGGCGGCAGCAGGCAGGCGTGAGTGACCGCAGTGCAGGTGGGCGCCAGCAGGCGGGCGTGAGCGACCGCAGTAGCGGCGGGCGGGACGTCGGAGGCCGCAGTTCGGGAGCTGGAGTGAGCGACATGAGTCGTTCCGGAGGAGACCGCGTCGGCAATCGCAGCGTTTCCAGTGGCGGTGGATCACGCGGCAATAGCGCCTTTGGCGGCGGTGGTGGCGGCGGCGGAGGTGGATTCAGTGGCAGCAGCGCCCGTGCGAGCAGCTCGCGCGGCGCATCCAGCATGGGTGGCTCCCGAGGGGGTGGGAGCCGTGGGGGCGGGGGACGGAGGAGGTAGGCCATGGCTAAGGAGAAAAGCATGAGATCAACGTCGGCGATCAGCGTTGCGAGGAAGGCTCCGTTTACACTCTTGGTCGTAACCCTATCGTGTGCGCTGGCAATTTCTGCGAATGCGCAGCAGCAATCAACAAAGCCATCTGCTTCTCCTCCTCAGGCACAAAAGGCGTTCGACACCCCACAACAAGCAGTGGACGCGTTGATCCAGGCAACGGGAAGTTACGATGTTTCCGCCTTGCTGCAGATTTTTGGTCCACAGGGCGAAGATTTTGTTGCCTCGGCGGACCCAGTCCGCGACAAGAACGCCGCGCTTGCCTTCGCTGCCAAGGCTGAGGAAAAGAAGGAAATCACGATTGACCCGAAGAACAAGGCGCGAGCCCTCCTGTCAATTGGCAACGATGACTGGCCTTTCCCCGTTCCACTGGTTAAGAAGGCGGGAAAGTGGTATTTCGATACAAAACAAGGCCACGATGAGATTCTCCGTCGGCGCATTGGGTCCAACGAGCTGGATGCGATTCAAGTCTGTCGTGGATTTGTAGAGGCCCAGAAGGATTATGCAGAGGAGATCCATGACAATTCCGGCGTCAACCAGTATGCGCAGAAGATCATCAGCACTCCGGGAAAGCGCGATGGTCTGTACTGGCGGAACGAGGATGGCACGCCAGGAGGTCCGATCAGCGAGGGCATCGCTCGCGCTATCGAGCAAGGCTATACGAGCAAGCATGAGCCTTACCACGGCTACTACTTCAAGGTTTTGAAAGGACAGGGGCCCGCGGCGCCGTTGGGACAGCTCGACTATGTGATCGAGGGGGTCATGATTGGCGGCTTCGCGCTGGTTG
>DATHDM010000349.1:0-7141 GCA_035319065.1 Terriglobales bacterium | reverse complement strand
TTGGTCCACCAGTCATAACCCCTCGCCCAGAACAAGACGCTCATCTCGTCAGCATGCTTATGGGCTTCGCTAGGAAACATCGACCAAGTTGCCATTGTTTGCGCCAAATCCGGGGATGTTCCGAACCCGTTCCACCAAGTGGCCATTCCCGCGACTGGAAGAACACTGCTTGACACCTGGGGAGCAGGCCATTTCGAGGATGTGCTCACTGATCTAACAGAGCTATCACTTCCGATCTCGGCAATCTGCGGTCCGAGTGGATCCGGCCCAGCCGTTGTATCTCCGATGGCGGGCAAGGAACCATCCGGACGCCGCAAAACAGCATGCAACTGCAGCGCAGCTTCGTACTTTTTCCACCAATCCCTGGGTATCTCAAAGCCCAGCAAAGTTGCACATCGCAAGATGCGAGAAAGCAGTGTGATCCCAAAGGCGTGATACCCAGCGGAGTGTTCCAGAATGGCGCCCTCATCGTTTATGTAGAATCGCATCTGTGCCTGAAGACGCTGATACGCCAACTCGGCGCGATGCCCACGAGCTGCTAAACGCGGGAAAGTCAGGCAATAATGCCAGAGGGCAAGATTCTGCATGATCCCGTGGTTGGTTGAAGCGGTGAAGTGCCGGCTATCGGCCGAGAAAGCCGCACTCCGTTCCACAAGAGAGAGCACTCTGGCTGCGGTCCTGGGGTCGTATCCTGGCCAGTCACGGTAGACATGCCAAAACTCACATAACACAACCAAACGGGCTGCTACGGCGTGGTCGTTCCAGAGCAGACCTCTTGGCAGCCAGGCTGACCGATCCACTGCTTCAAAATTCGAAATGTAGTCTCGCGCCGCGATCAGGTATTGATCCTTGTCGGTCCTCCGGTAGGCCGCAATGTAAATCTCCGGAACCGCCAGTGCCGCGATCGCAAGCTCGGAGCCGGGAATCTCCAAGTCACGACGATCGAACGTAGGCGAGACTCTGACCTGGTTACCCCACCGATTCACGAGAACACCAGCGAGTAACTCATCGGCTCTTTGCAATGCATCGGTGCCGGCTATTTCGTATGTCAATGACCACCGGGAGATTTCATCGAGCACTACGCGGTTGTTGTCTCCGCGGGCGACCTCCACATCAGCGGCGTTGAGCGGTGCAATCGGCTCCCGCCAAAACTTGAGCTCCGGGTACCAAATAGCAAATAGCAACGCCGCTACGACACCAAAGGTAACCAATTGGAGGGTGCGCTCCGAACGACTACACTTGGGCTGCGGCACGCTATTCACTTCAGCAAGGTTGTTTGAAGCCGGTCCAGAGCCAGCAGGGGTTATCAGTAACAACTCAGACTGTTTCATTCCGCAACCGCACCCCATTCCAATTTGTGTTTATCGCTTCCGGGGGCGATATCCGTCTCATTTTGGCTGGCCACGAAGGAGATGCCAATAGTCAGACCGGTCATGGCGGGCAGATAAAAGAAGTAGCTAAAGTTGAGGAAGAATATTGCGACACAGAAACCGATAAACGAGAGCTGTAACGCGAATACAGCAGGTACGAGGTCACGATACTGCTTTGGGTCGCGTCGCACTCGAGTCGCGGTTCTCCGGAGCATTCCAAAGGTTGAGACAATTGCCGCCATGTAAAAGAAGAACGCCGGTATCCCGCCTTCGCTCGCGACCGCCAGGTATGAATTATGGGCAGCATGCCAGCGCGCGTCTCGGCGCTCTGCTGAGCTCGAAGGGCCAATGTAGTTGCTAAACTGTCCAGGACCAATGCCGAACACTGGATGGCGCAAGGTGTACTCGATGCTCTTCTCTAGAAGGAGCTTTCGGTTTTCCGCGGACTCCACAGCCTCTTGAGGCGCATCGCTTGAGTTTTGAGCAAGCGCTAAGATGCGCTGCCAAGTAGCTGCAGGCAGCGCAGCAATTGCAACGATGGTGATAGTCGCCGCTGAAGCCCACAGGAGGAATCGCCGCTGCTTTGGCGCCGACCACAGCACAAACAGAATGTCAATCGCCAACGCGACCGCGGCTCCTCGCGAGCCGCTGGCGAGAATGCGGTAGACGCCGTAAGCGATGCCAGGAACTGCAACTACTCTGACCAGTGCGTTTTTCGAACTGAGGATCAGCCAGACCAAGAACGGAAGAGTGAAGAGCAAGTGTGCCGCGAAATCGTTGGCATTGGCAACCGTGCCGACAGTCACGCCCAATCGATTGTTTATTTCTTGGCCAAACAAGCGGGCAGTCAGGAGGTTGGTAAACGTCCCCGCGACGACGGCGAGATAGATAAGCCGACATTCGCGCCAGGTCACCGCCATTCCGGCAATCACAAACAACATTACTAGCTCGGTTTTCCAAAATGCTTCAACTACACCAAAGGAACCGCCAGGCCAGAAACTGAACGGAATCGTTGCTACAATCCAAACTGAAAAACACAACCAAAATTTCACCGCGCGAACCTTGAGAATTCGCTTCAATGGGCCGCTGAAGAGAACACCAAGAATCGCCGGGATTCCAATCCAGTACAGGATGTAGAAGTTTGTACCGAGTGTAACCGACAGAAGCTGGTGCAACATGCTGAATCGCAGGAACACCAACACAATTCCAAAATAAAGCCACCACGGAGGGCGCGGCCTTCGAGCTCGTAGCGGCGTGGCGGCGCTCCACGTGTCTGCCACTTCTTCCGGCACTCGATTGCGCTGATCTAGGAGTTCCGGCACTGCCAATCGATCCAACCTGTCCACCTGCACCCTGCCCTCTACCGCCAACCTGCGGATTTCTTGATCAGCACAATCACAATTGTTCAGCGCTCCGGTTGGAAAAATCGTGGATCCACAGTCCACGGCACTGATATTGAGCGTCCGGGGGACGATTCATCGCACCCATACTCCCTTCTTGCCGCTGACGAAGTACACAAAGGCCAGTACGGCCGCGGCGTTCAGGGAAACGAAGGCGGAGGCGGCGTCGGCCAGCTTCCTGACAGGGGAAATCCTGGGATGTGCCAGCGACAGCAACGCCAACCCGTAGAACAGGAGCTGCATCAGCAATGCCAGGCGGTAGAACGGACCGTCCACCACCGCCGCAGCCAGCAACAACGCCAGGAGAAATAGCGGGCCGAGGAGGCGCAGAACCTTGTGGCTCACAAAATTGAAGAGAGCAGGATTGCCGGCGGTCAGCAGCCAGGGGGCCAGCCCGATGAGCTGATAATTGCCGAAAAGGGTGCGCACCTTACGTCGAAATTCGTGGCCGCGGAGCTCGGAAAGCGAGTCCCATGCCAGGGCCCGTGGTTCAAAAACCACGCGGTATCGGTCCTTCAAAATTCTCATGGGAATAAGCACGTCGTCGAGAATCGTGCCCACGGGAAGATCGCGCACCACGGTTCTGCGAGCGGCGTAAATGGCGCCGGTGGCGCCAATCACGGAGCCGCCGATGGACTCCAGCTGGCGAATCTTCTTTTCCAGGGTCCAGTAGAATCCAAAGCCTGCGGTTCCGTCGCCAGCAGAGGGGCGCAGCATGAGCTCACCGCTGACGCAGCCCACCTGCGGTTCGACAAACCTGGCCACCAGATAACGGATAGCCTGCGGTTCGAACTGCTGGCGCGCATCGGTGAACAGCAGAATCTCGCCGCGAGCGGCGGCGATGCCCGCGTTCAAGGCCGCAGCCTTGCCCTGCGACTGCGCCAGGAACAGGGGTTCCACCTGCGCCTGGCTCTCGCGCAGAATGCTGTCAGTCTCGTCGGCCGATCCGTCGGAAACGAAGATGAGCTGCAGAAGCTCCCGAGGATAGTCGCAGGCCAGCAGATTCGATATCTTGGCCCTCAGCCGGGCGCCTTCATTGCGCACCGCCACGATGACGGAGACCGTGGGCAGGACGGCCTGGCGCGCCGACGATTCGGCCTTCCAGCGGGCGCGCAGCCACAGCCAGCAGAAGTAACCAATGTAGGTGTAGAAGGTGAGGAAGGCTGCCACCCAGAAGACCACCTTCATTGCGCACCTCGCCGCAGAATGATGGTCTTGATGGTCTCAAACATGATCAGCAGATCAAGCGAGAGCGACATGTGCTTGATGTAGTAGAGGTCGTATTGCAGCTTCTGCTTGGCCTCTTCGAGCGAGGCTCCGTACTGATAGCGAACCTGGGCCCAACCGGTGAGCCCGGGACGGATGAGGTGGCGCAGGTTGTAGTAAGGGATGCTCTCGCTGAGCCACTGCACGAATTCGGGGCGCTCCGGGCGCGGGCCGACGAAGCCCATGTCGCCCTTGAGAACGTTCCATAGCTGGGGAACCTCATCCAGGCGGCTCTTGCGGAGAAATCTGCCTACCGCGGTAACCCTGGGGTCATTCTTCCCTGCCCACACGGCGCCGGTCTTGGCCTCCGCATCCTGGCGCATGGTGCGGAATTTTACGACCGTGAACACCGAGCCCTTCAGGCCAACGCGCTCCTGCTTGAACAGCACCGGGCCGGGCGAGCTGAGTTTCACGGCCAGGGCTATGAAGGGGATCAGCGGCAGGCAGAGCAGCAGGGCGGTGAAGGAGACGGTGATCGATACCAAGCGCCGGGCGAGCAAGACGGTATCGCTCAGGCGGAAGCCCTCGGAGAAGATCAGGAAGCTGGGATAGAGGTCGTCGATTTCAATCCTGCCGTTGATCTTTTCCAGCAGCGTATTGGCATCTTCCACCTTGATGCCGCTCACGCGCACGTCGAGAAGTTCGCGAACCGGCATTTTGCCGCGCCGATCGTTCATGGCGACGATGATGCGCTCCACCTGCTGCTTGCCGACGAAGCTTTGCAGGCTCTTGGCCAATTCCTCGCGGGTGAGATTGCCATTGCCGATGGCCCCGGCCCAGCCCACCACTTCCATGCCCCAGTCGCTGCGGGCGCGCAGGGCCTCCACCAGCTGGGTGGCGCGCTCGCCCGCTCCCAACACATAGACGCGTTCGCGCAACATGGGCAGCTGCACCATCCAGCCGTAGATGGCGCGCCAGATCAGGAGATTGAAAACCAGCAGGATCAGGCCCAGGAGATAGCAATCGACGCCGATGGCGAACCCGGGAAACACATAGCTGACCGCCGCCAGGCCGAAAGAGAGCACCCCCACGACCAGCACGATGCGCAAATAGACTTCGGACTTGGAGGGCAGGCGCTGCGGTGCGTAGAGATCGAAGTAGTAGGAGAAAAGGACGGTAAAGGCGGTGATGCCGAGTATCTTATACAGCCCGTTTTCGTAGTTCAGGACAATGTAGGAATCGGGGCCGAGGCGGATGAGCGCGGCCAGCAAGAACGACGCGCATACTACCGCCGCCTCCCCGAGCATGAGGACCAGACTGCGGACGGGATAGTAAACGCTGAATATGCGGACCATGGTCTCCTAAGATTCTTTGCCGACATCAGCGTGTCTCTCGGATTGGTTGTAATAGTAGTAAGAAGTGTACGTGGAGCCGGGTGGCACGCGGTTCAGCACCGCGCCCAGGATGGGGGCACTGCGAAAATCGCGGCGCGCCCGTTGCGCCATATCATATGGCGTGGATCCGGACTGGACAACGAGCAACACGCCATCGCACCAACTGGCGATGCGGGCGGCGTCGGAAACCGGAACCGCGGGCGGCGAATCCACGATGACCCAATCAAAGACCTGGCTGACTTGCGCTAACAGGGCTTGCAGGCGGCCGTTGGAAATCAGCTCTCCGGGCGTGGCCGTAGGGTTCCCACAGGGGATGAAAAACAGGTTGTCGGCCTGACCCCGGTGGATGATGGCGGCCTCGTCCTTTTCGCCGCGCAGGTACTCGGACAGTCCGGGAACGGCGGTGGCGCCCAGGCAGTGGTGCAGGGCGGGCTTCCGCAGATCGGCATCGACCAGCAGCACCGACTTGCTGCGGTGGCGCGCCAGCACCTGGGCGAGATTGGCGGAGACAAAGGTCTTTCCCTCCGCGGGCAGGGCGCTGCTCACCAGAATCGACTTGAAGTTGCGCTTCTCACGGAGCTGATAGAGGCGCGAGCGCAGGGTTCTGAACTCTTCAATCGCCGAGTAGTTCTCGTGATCGTCGCCGGAGAAGACCATCTTCTTCGGATCGGGCGACCACTCCTGACGGCTGGCGGAGTTGAGTGACTCCAAGCTCAATTCCTTGGGGGGTGGCGTCAGGACACCATCTTCGGCGTGCCCCTCCGGGGCGACATAGGCCTGGGCCAAGTCGGGGCTGGAATCCAGCACGTCCAGAGGCGTGGTGGTGTGGCTGACTTCGGTGGCGACAACTCCCGACCCCTGGGATTGCCGTTCCTGTTCGGCTCGCTTCAACGCATCGTGAATCCGGCTCATCGTTCGGTTTCCTTTGGTACCGCAGTTTTCTCTTCCGCTTTCCGATTCCTCTGCAGACCCGAGATGATCTTGACCGCCTCCATCATGCTCAGGTTCTCTCCGCCCATGCCGGGAGTCATGCCCCGCGGCAGATCGTCCAGCTCAAACTCGCGCGCCACTTCCTCGACCGTGGTCGCTTCAACCGGCTTTTTCTGATCCACAAAGGCGCTGATCAGCGAGTGCTCGCACAGCAGGTTGGTCACTCGCGGCACGCCCTGGGCGAACTTGTAGATGGCCTCCACGGCCTCGGGGGTGAAGACTGCGGTGCCATTGGAGCCCGCCAGCCGCAGCCGCTGCGTCATGTACTCTCCGGTTTCCTCAAGCGTCAGAGGATAGGTGCGGCAGCGCAGGGTGATGCGCTGCTTCAACTGGCGCAGCTCGGGCTGCTTCAACTTGTGTTCCAGTTCCGGCTGGCCGGAGAGGATGATCTGCAGCAGCTTTTCGGTGGAGGTTTCCAGGTTGGTGAGCAACCGGATCTCCTCCAACAGCTCGTTGGATAGGTTCTGTGCCTCGTCGATGATGAGCACCGCGCCTTCGCCGCGGCGATAGCGGTCCAGGAGCCACTGATTCAGCCGCACCAGCACGCGGCTCTTCTCCATGCTCTCGCAGGTGATGCCGAAATCCGTCATCATGAAATCAAAGAACTGGGTGACGGAGAGGCGGGGGTTGAACATGAAGGCGGTGGCAATGCGTTGCAGCTTGAGCCACTCCAGGATGCGGTTCAGCAGCGTAGTCTTGCCGGTGCCCACCTCGCCGGTCAGCAGGATGAAGCCCTTCTTGTTCTTTATTCCATACCCGAGACACGCCAGCGCCTCCTTGG